>JAMOPB010000103.1 GCA_027064945.1 Candidatus Cloacimonadota bacterium | reverse complement strand
CCATATTTTTCTGCTAATTCTTTTACAGCTTCCAAATATCCGGGTTTTGGTTCTTCAACAGGTTTTGCCAATGGATGACCAACCGGAGTAATAATGATGGCAGCCATGTCATCACCATGTTCTTTAAGCAGATTTTCCAAAGCTTCAATATCATTATAAGGGAATGCAATAGTATCTTCCCATAATTTTTCAGGAATACCTTCTTTTACTTCCACACACCAATCATGCCAGCCATGATAACCACATCTTGCAACTTTAAGTTTATTTGTATAAGCTCTGGCAATTCTAATTGCAGTTGTAGTAGCATCTGAACCTGTTTTTAAGAACAAACTCATTTCAGCACTTGGAATAAGTTCACGCATTTTTTTTGCTAATTCATTTTGTACCGGCTGTGTAAGCGACATACAAAATCCATCATTTTGGATTTTTTCAATTACAGCGTCGTCTATCTCTTTTTCTTTGTGACCAATGATAATTGGACCATAAGCACAAAGCATATCAAGATATTCATTTCCATCAACATCAACTACTTTTCCGCCTTCAGCGTGATCAAAGAAAATCGGATATTCTCCTACCACAAAATTATAGGGTCTTCTAATTCCTAAGATAGCACCGGGTATAAGATCTAATGCTTCATTATAATATTCATATGATTTATTTAAATTTAATTTCTCTGCCATCTGATATCTCCTTTATTATTTATTCCATTTCAAAGAGGGTACTAATACCCATTCCACCGCCGATACATAAAGATGCTAAACCTTTTTTAAGATTTCTTTTTCTCATCTCATGCAATAAAGTAACGATGATTCTTGCACCTGAAGCTCCAATTGGATGTCCTAACGAAATAGCTCCACCATTAACATTTACAATTTCAGGATCTAATTTGCCAATGCCTTCTTCTTCTAAACCTCTGAAAACTGCCAATGATTGTGAAGCGAAAGCTTCGTTCAATTCTACAAGCTCAAGATCTTCCATTTTCCAACCTGATTTTTCAAAAACTTTTTTAATGCTTGGAACAGGACCATAACCCATAATTGAAGGGTCAACCCCACCTGAAGCATAATTTACTAAAGTAGCAAGCGGCTTAATATTCAATTCTTTTGCTTTTTCTTCGCTCATTAAAATCAAGATAGCTGCACCATCATTAATTCCTGATGAATTTGCAGCTGTAACTCTGCCATCACGAATGAAAGCAGGACGTAATTTGCCTAAATTTTCAGGAGTTACACCAGCGCGAGGAAATTCATCTTCTTTTACAATGATATCATCTTTTCGTCTTTGAGGAACAGAAATTGGAACAATTTCATCATCAAATCTTCCTGTTTTCATAGCTTCTTCACAACGGTTTTGGCTTGTTGCTGCAAATAAATCCATTTCTTCTCTTGTAATTCCAAATTTATCAGCTAAATTCTCTGCAGTTATTCCCATATGATAATCATTAAAAATGTCCCAAAGACCATCTTTAATCATTATATCAACAACTTTTTTATCACCCATACGAGCGCCCCAACGTTCATCAGGAAGAATATAAGGTATTTGACTCATATTTTCCGTACCACCGGCAATGATAATATCTGCATCGCCAATTGCAATCATAGCTGAAGCTAAAGCAACCGTTTTCATTCCTGATCCACAAACCTTATTTACAGTGAATGTAGGAACAGTTACAGGAATTCCACTACCTAAAGATACTTGTCGAGAAATATTCTGACCTAAACCGGCACCTATAACATTTCCCATAATAACTTCATCCACCATTTCCGGCTTAATACCGGTTTGCTTTAGGCTTTCCTTAACCACTTGGATACCCAAATCAACAGCAGAAATATTCTTGAATACTCCGCCAAAAGAACCGATTGGACTTCTTAGCGCAGAAACAACAACGACCTTTCTCATAAATTCTCCTCCATTGGATTTTTTTATTTTTTGTTTTCTAAAAATTCTTTTATTTCGATGCTATTAAAAGCATAAGTTTTATTACAAAAATGGCATTCTGTAACAATATCTTCATCCTTCTCCATAGCTTCGATTAATTCTTCCTTATCTAATAAACTAAGTGCGGTTCTAAATTTTTCACGTGAACAATTGCATTTATATTTAGCTTCTGAAGTAAGAGTAACTTTTGGATTCATATCTTTAAGAATAAATTTATTGATAATCTCTTCAATATCAAATCCCATATCCATTACATCCGTTAAATTAGGAAATTTAGCCAAATTATCTTCAATCTTAGTAATAATCTCATCTGGAGTGTTAGGCATCAATTGGATCATGAAACCGCCTGATTTCCTGATACTTCCATCTTGATCTACCAAAACACCTAATCCTACACTAGTTGGAATTTGTTCTGATTTCACAAAATAATAAGCTAAATCTTGAGCAATTTCCCCGTAAAGAAGTTCAACTTGCCCTACATAAGGTTGTTTCATTCCAAGATCTTTTATCAATGTAAGTGTTCCATTTCCCAAAGCAGCTTTGATATCAAGTCGCTTGGTTTGCATATTCAAAGGAGTCTCATATTCAGGATTACGCATATAAGCTTTTACTTCTCCCAAATTATTTGATGTAACAATTACATGACCACAATTCCCATCTCCGTCGATCTTCAATGTCATAACATTGGATGCTGATTTCAGATCTACTCCCAAAATAAGGGCTGCACTTATCGCTCGTCCCATAATTACCGAATTTGTAATTGATAGGTTGTGGATTTTTTTCGCTTCTCTTACTGTCTCTGTGCTATCTACAGCAAAAAAACGAACATATTTATCTTCTGTTATTCCGCGTATAATTTTATCTTTCAATTTTCATTACCTCACTAATTGTCATTTCTTTAAGGTATTTCTATTTGGCAAGGAAATTTCAGAGAAGATATATAACTATCAAATTTCATTCAAAAGTTCTAAGAAAAGTTAATGATCTTAATTGTAAAAAAACAGTAATATTTTCAATATTTTAGGATATGAAAATTTGTTAATATCAAGTTATAAAAATGTAAGATAATTTAGTGTTTTGGCTATTTGCCTTTGCAAATTTATCTAAGATTTGTGATTTTAGAAAAAAGTAATCTTTGTTTCTTTCAAATAGTCCTTTTCTAAAGTTTTACACAATGACCTAATAAGGTTACGTCTAATTTCTAACTCAACAGGTAAATTGGGATCTTGATGAGCAGGATTTATTTTTGTTCCAACCACAAAATGTATCACATCACT
>JAMOPB010000102.1 GCA_027064945.1 Candidatus Cloacimonadota bacterium | reverse complement strand
AATAACTTTGATTTCTGAGCCGAAAAGGCGGGGTAAATCAGCTGCAATTAATCTTTTTTTAAGTGCTGCCAATAATCCATATTTGATAATTGAAAGTGGTGATACAATTCCTGCTAAAGATACTGTGGAAAAATTGATCGTAGCATTAGCGGAAGACAAGGTGGGAATGAGTGGTGGTAGGCCATTACCTGAAAACGAAGAAGATGATTTTATTGGTTACAGTGTAAATTTACTTTGGCGTTTACATCATCAAATGGCATTAATTTCTCCCAAACTTGGCGAAATGATAGCATTTAGAAATATCGTAGATTCTATTGATGAGAAATCCGCTGTTGATGAAGCTAGCATAGAAGCAATTATCACTGAGAAAGGTTTTAGAAAAGTTTATATTCCGGATGCAATTATTCATAATAAAGGTCCCGAGAATATTTCTGATTTTATCAAGCAACGAAGACGTATTGAAGCCGGTCATCTATGGCTTATTGAAAACAATAATTATCAAGTTATATCTCAGAACAAAGCAGTATTAATGATCTTAGCTTGGAAAGAATTTTATTCAAATCCAACTCGTGTATTTTATCTAATCGGAACAATCGGATTAGAAATTTATAGCAGATTATTAGGAAGAATTGATTATAAATACAAAAAGAAAAATCCTTATAAATGGGATATTTCCAGTAGTACAAAAAAATTAAAATATAAGTAGTTAATATGATTGAAATAATCCCGAAAATATTTTTATATCGCAGTTATAGAAGATTTGGTTTTCCTAAAATGATGCCAATGAACTTTACTGTAAGTCTTTTATATAATTGTAACTCACGTTGCAAAACTTGCAATATTTGGAAGAAAACAGCTAAAAATCTAACTTTAAGTGAATATGAACTTATCTTTAAGAAAATTGGACGAAGTCCATATTGGATAACTCTTAGCGGTGGTGAGCCCTTCCTGCGTAAAGATATTGTAGATGTTGTGAAAATAATCTATAAACATTCACGTCCAAAAATCTTGAACATTCCTACAAATGGATTATTAACTCAAAAGATTATTGAGGATGTTTATAAGATTTGTAAAAATTCACCTAAAACGCAGGTTATTATAAATTTATCTGTTGATGGAATCGAAGAACAACATGACGAGATTAGACAAATTAAGGGAAATTATGAGCAAACCATGCTTACCTATAATAAATTGCGTAAGATAAAATTACCTAATTTATCAATTGGAATTCATTCTGTAATTAGTAAATTCAATGTAGAAAATTTTACCGAGATTGCCAACACTCTTATGCAAAAAGAACCTGATTCTTATATTACCGAAATTGCTGAGGAACGTGTGGAATTAGATACCATAAATAGTGATATAACACCAAATCCGGTGCAATATCGCTCTGCAATAGATTATCTTATTCACAGAATAAAAAATGGTAAGTTCAATGGAATGAGTAAAATTAAACAAGCTTTTAGAATAGAATATTACAATCTTGTAAAACAAATCCTAAGAGATAAAACTCAAATTATTCCTTGTTATTCCGGAATCTCTTCAGTGCAAATATCTCCCGAAGGTGAGATTTGGAGTTGCTGTATAAAAGCTGATTCTATGGGAAATTTAAGAGACAATAACTATGATTTTAAAAAAATCTGGTTTGGTAAGAAGATGAATGAAGAACGTAAATCAATTAAAAATAAAGAGTGTTACTGTCCGCTTGCCAATGCGGCATATACCAATATGTTGATGGATTATCCAACTTTAATAAGAGTATTTTATCGCAGTTTTATCAAATGGTGGAATTAGCATGACAAAGATTCAAAAAATCTCTTATTCATCAAAAAATAATTTAGTATATAACGATATGCACATTCTGCAAAAAAGAGGATTTGCATTACTTACATATTATCCTGCAACATGCGAAAAAATAGATGCGGTAAATGCTGAGATTTTAGATTCAATTTTAAAATTGGAACTCGATACTTTCCCAAAAGAAGATTTAGAAAAAGTATTAAAAGAGTTTTTTATCCAATTAAATTGGCGTTTGTATTCTATGTTCAGGAGTACTTCTTCCCAAGAAAAAGGTATATCAGCAGTATTGATTATTAATATTCAAGATGAATTATACGTTGTTTCTTTTGGCAGATTTGTTTGTGGAATTTGGAATGAAAACGGATTAAGCGAGATTGGCCTTCCTTGGGAAAATTTTAGAGTTAAATCGATGCAGGAATTAATGCTTTTGGGAAATCTTGCCGAAGATATTAAACCAAATATTTTAAAATTTGAGCTTGCTGATCATAATGGATTATCAATTTTCCCATATCATAAAAGTGCATTATCGGAATGTCTTTCTTGGAATGAAATGATCACTGCGTTAGATGAAGATGAAGAAGAATTTCCTCATATTCTAATTTCCAACGGCATTGTTTCGGATAAGTCAAAGAAACGTTTTTGGTAATATTAGATGGATAGAATTAAAATCATTCTGATCTTAACTCTTATTACATTATTATCTGTAATATATGTTTATTGGGGTGATAATTGGTTGGATGATCTTAGCTTTCGGGTAAAAGAACGTAATAACCAATTTGTAAGAAATGATCTTATGCAAAAATTATTGGAATTGGAAAATCAATCTTACAGTATATTAGACGAAATGACACAATTACGCTATGAATTGGAAATTTTCCCTGAGAAAGATCTAAAATTATCCATACTCAGTGAAATAGATTTAGAAAATAAAATCACTTTGCAACCTGAAATAGGTTCTAAATATTTATTCATAGTAATGAAAAACCGGTTGCAAGTTTTTGATAAAGATAATTTTAATCCGATCTGGAATAAGGAATTATCCGAAAATATTATCTTTTCCAAGCTTATTGATGGAAACAGATATTTAATCCAAACTGAAAATTATTCTTTGCTCTGTTATAATCGAGTTGATGGAAATCTTATTTGGCAAAAGGATTTTTCTTCTTATTTGGAAAAGAATAACAAACTTTTAGAGATACGTTTGGATAAATATAAAAAATTAGATAGTAGTATAATTGTTTTAATTGAAAAAAATGTTATTATTTTAATTGATACGATTACAGGACACGAAATATTCAAATTGGAAAAAGAAGAAAATATAGATTTTATCAGTGATTTTGATCCACTTTTGCCGGGATTTTATCTTGTGAGTGGTAATAAAATCAGTAAGATAAAAATTGAAGGTAAATGAGGTTATATG
>JAMOPB010000101.1 GCA_027064945.1 Candidatus Cloacimonadota bacterium | reverse complement strand
GAATTATTTTAGAACTTCCAATAACTCCGCCTATAGAAGCTGCATAATGGTTGACAGCTGCCACGCTCTTCTTGCTTTTCTTCCTGCTTGGCTGTGGAGCTGTGTGTTAGCAACATCTTTAATTATTTCAACAGCAAGCATTTTTTAACTGCTTTAGTTTTGCCATTCACTTTCAATTTGTACATGTAAACACCCGAACTTACCGGTTTATTGTAATAATCTTCTCCGTTCCAGACAATTGAATGACTACCTTTATTAAATTCATTGTGAGCTAAAGTTTGAATTTTTTGACCACTAATGTTGAAAATTGTAAGTTCAATTTGAGAATCATATTGAATAGAAAACTCAATTGTTGTCGTTGGATTGAACGGATTTGGAAAGTTTGATAGATTAATTCCAGATAATGGAATAGTATTATCATCTGCGTCATTTATTAAAGAACTGTCCCAAATTATAGGAATTGTGAATTGTCCAATATCCGTGATCACAAAAAGGGAATCATACAAGATTTCTCGATTATCGGGTTGAGTTGGTAGCTCAATATTAATTAAACATTCAAGAGAATCATTTGGATTTAAAAGTTGTGGGAAAGGAAGATTATATGGGTAGTAGGAAAAATATCCTGTCATATTAGCAAAGATGAGAGCATTTATATTAACATCTATCAGAGATATATTTTTAATCTTAAAATCTTGAGATGTTTGTGTAATAAAAAACAAAGAATCTGGTGTAAATTCTAGATAGGTTTCGGGTTGATAATATTCTAAATTAAAATTTATATTTTCAGTTACTTCTCCAGCTATTACTTCTACACCTGAAATTGTTTGAGGTAAGTAATTATCTAACCACGATGTTACATCATATGGAGAAGCTGATGTGCCAATTGTGATTAAATAATCACCGTTTTCGTCAGGATGAACAGGAGCACCAACGCCAACATTAACATCTTCAATATTTCCTGTACCACCAGAAAGAGAAATGGTTCCACTAATATATCCAGGATCAGTTATTGTTTCTGATTCGTAGCAACCAATATCAATAATTGAGATACCATCACCATTGCCATCTTGAATTCTATCATTGCCAAAGAAATCATATTCAGGAAGATTTAAACCTGTAGTATCAATTTTCCCAGCATCAATACAAGGACTGAAAACAGCTAAATTAAAATCTATCGAATCCATAAAACAAGGATTGCGAGAAGTGTTGCCGCCTAAATCTATAGAATTATTAGGAATTCCACCTTCAATACAGGAATTATTAAAAGAGATTTGAGCATCATAATTGATGTTTGGTGAATTTCCCCAGATGATACTATTTATAATTTCTGGATTATAAATCCAAGAACATAAGAAGCCTTCAAAAGTATTGTTTACAATCGTATTATTTATAAACCGAGTATCAGATTCGTAACACAATACCCCCTTTGAACAATTGTATATCAGGTTATTTATCACATCCGTACTAGTATCACCGGAAATTTTTATGCCGTAAACAACTTCTGAGATAGTATTTCCCATTATTAAAACATTATAACTATCCCAACAGATTTCTATTCCAGTTGTAGTCGAATTATTTTCCGAAATTATCATATTGTTCTCAATTCTCGGCGAACCCAATCCGACAAAAATGCCAAAAGCGACTGGACTAGCAGAAAGATAGAATCTATTTCTGAAAATATAAGGGGAAGAATTACCTGAAATTTGAATACTTCTGTTGGCATTTTCAAAAATGTTATTTGTTATAATTGGAGCGGAGAGAGAATCACATCTTATTCCGTAAGTACTAACGTTTATATAGTTATATTTTATTTGTGGTGAAGAAAATTCACAATGTATCCCTTTTGAACTGGAACTAAGATTGAAACCAACAAATTGAGCTGAACTATTTTCACCATTATCAAATCTGACAACATAAGGAGAATTAGTGCCGTAATGAATAATAGTAGATTCGATAAATGTGCTGTCTGACGTTGTTAAAAACAGAGAACCAACTACGATGTTTTTACCATTGAAATTAATTATTTCCTGATAATCTCCAGGCTGTACTAAAACAGTATCACCATCTACAGATACATTAATTCCTTCTTGTATTGTTGGCTGGTCTGCAGGAATATTTATTATTGTTGCTGATAATTGCAAAACACTGACAATACAAAACATAATCAGTAAAATTTTCATTTTCTCCTCCAATTCTCTTGGTTGTTGCTAATGGATGGCAGCTGCGGTGCTCTTCCTGCATTTCTCTCAATCTAAGCACTGAGCTGCGTGTTACACGATTTAATCATTTTCCCAAATCTCCTCAAAATTAAATTTACCACTAAACTCTAGCAGCGATTAAAATCAAAATATCCTCATTCCGATAAATCATTTAATCGAAACCAGCAAATATTAGAACGCACCTCCAAACTGAAGCCAAACAACGAATTTAATTCGATTTCGTAAAGAATTATTTTATTTATTCAATTTATTTAATATGGGGAGATATAATAGATTAAAATCTGAAAATCACATCGGATTTTATTAGCAACCACAAGATTTTGTCTTTACCTCAATTTTTGATCAATAATTTATAAACTCAAATATTTAGCACAATTTAGAAAATTATCCGCATTCTTAATCGAGCAAACCCGAAAATTAGTGAAATTATTATTGTTGAATTCATGAATTGTATGCATAAAAGCTATTATTTAGAGTAGATAAAACCAACAAATATGATAGTTATAATAATCGAAAAAATCAGTACCACCCAATTTAAAACATGTTTAAATCTACTTGGAGAGTACAAAGGAGACTTAAGTTTTTTTCGTTTTGCCTGTATAAAAGAAACAAGAATTCCAACAAACATAATCGAATTACCTATTAAACCTCTGTATGGATGTGGGTAATAAACCTGTAAAGCTGTTGTTATAATCCATATGCCGAAACAACAATAAATTATCCATTTGCTCATTATGATTTTTCTCATTATAGAATCCTATTTAGTCTTCAGCATCAAACGTAAAAGAATTTTCATTTAGTTCGAATGCTGTTGTGATTGCTATTTCTTCTTTTTAGGCTTAGTTAATCTGCAAATCATAAAATTATACGCTTTTGCATATAGCCACAAATTTTGAATTTTTCGTCACGTTTTCAAAATCAATCTTTTGGAAGTTATATACACCAAATATTTTGGAGAATAACTACAAAACTCGTGTAATGAGTGGCAGCTGCCACGCCGAAGG
>JAMOPB010000100.1 GCA_027064945.1 Candidatus Cloacimonadota bacterium | reverse complement strand
CTCCCCATGATTTAATACATCTCCCGAATTAGGATTTGTTATTGTGCAAGTTGGAAGACCTTCTGCAATTCCACTAATAATAAGGGCAAAATCTTGATTTGAAATTTCACCATCTTCATTTACTAAAAGATCTTTATGACTAATTGTAATTGTGTAGGTTTTTTGTTCAGGATTTGCAATAAATATTTGTTCCACATTATCAATGTTATTATCCGAATTATTTGTTGCAGGCATGTTAGGATTATTTTTATTTAATTTCCAAGGATAATATATATTTGTTTTTTCTGTGATTCTCATATCAAGATCATTAACAAGCATAATATCAGATGGATCTAAGCCTGAAATAGCTTCTGCTGCCGGATCTGTCCAACATAGTGTAGCTTTTAATGGCTGATCTCCACTTGCGGGAATCGAGATTGAGTATTCAGATTGATTATTTAGTCTTAATTCAAGAATTCTAGTATCACTGTAAGAATTATCAATGTGATCTATCATTTTCTTTGTATTCATCAAGCCCCAACCGAATTTGTAATCAGGACCATCGCTATCGCCGGCCTCATCAGCACAATGGATCATAAGTGCTTTTAATGTTGAAGCTCGCATAAATGTGTTATTTTCATTTTTGTATTTTTCTTGAACTAAAGCTAAAGAACTTGTTACGGAAGCAGATGCCATTGAAGTTCCGGAAATTGTTGTATAATCATTTGAAGTTTTATCACAAGAAAATACTGTGGTACCACTTGAAACTATATCCGGTTTGATTCTGCCATCATCACAAGGTCCCCAACTACTATATGAAGTCATTACCACATCTTCCGGATTTGAATATCCATTTTCAATATCTTCCACAGCGCCTACTGTGATAACATTTTTTGAAATTCCATAATCTGAGATAGAATCAAAATCTCCATCTGCCGGATGGTTGCTGTTATCATCGGGACCATCATCTCTGTCGTTACCGGCTGCAACTACAATTTGATAATAAGGTGCAGCGTTTGCTATTTGATCGAATTTTTGACTGTTAATATTATATAGTCCGAAATTTTCATCTTCATAGGTATTCTCATCTCCAGCCCATTTCCAATAAGAAAAAAACCAAGTAGAATACCAATACCAACCCCGAGCATAGCTGTAGGAATGATTTGATAAAATAGCACCATTATTTGCAGCTTCGGCCATTTCAGCCGCATCATTTTCCCAATTGTAAAATTTAATATCTGCTTTTGGAGCCATACCTTTGGCAGCAGGATTAACTCCTGAGGCAATCATAGTTCCGGCAACATGAGATGAATGTTGACTAATCTCATCACCGGTTTCAGCGGGAAAAGTTCTACCTGAAAGCTCGATATGAGAAGAATTTACAGCTCCGGCATCCCATAAATGAATCAACATGTTTTCACCTTCCAGATTATAGGCTGAAGGAATATGAAGTGGAGACGTAGAAATAGTTTCTGCAACGTCAGCATTTAGTGTTTCAAGATAGATTGGGAGATCACCATTGAAATATGCCAATTGATAAAATCCATGTTCTGTTTCGAATTTGTTGGGAATGTTACGTAATTGAGCTTTTTCTTTAATTTCCAAAGAGTTACTTTCCCATAAATTCTGAAATTTCTTTTTTAGTTTTTCTAGTTTAATATGATTAGTTTTTTTTTCAATATATGAAATAGTAGTTTCAGTTGCGAATAAATTTTGTAATAAATAGAACAACATCAAAAGTGTAACAATTCTTTTCATTAATCTTTGCTCCTAGTAAAATATTTTTTTAAAAGTAAAATTTTTAAACAAATGTGGTGTGTCAAATATTTTGTATAAAGATTATACAGATGATTATGGGATTGTAACCTTAATAATTTAAGCAGGATATGGTGATTGTTTGTTGATTATTAGATGTGATTGATAATTTAATTGTTTAATAAATAATCAAAATAAATAAAAGAAAGCGAGAGGAGATAATTTTAGAAAAAAGATAATTTGTTGGCTATTATAGGGATAGATGCAATAAGATGTATTATTGCGTAATTTATTTATGAATACAAATTATTATAATATGTATTCTGATGTGTATATTTTGTAAACATAGTGTGCTTGGTGAAAAGAGAATAATTCTACAGATATTAGCTTATTTTTGTAGGAAATAAATTTTTAAAAACAGTACATATAGCTTATTTTGTATAAGCTTTTTTTGCTTTGATAAGATGCTTTTTATAAGACATAGTAAAATAATTAATTCAACGAAATTTAGCGTATCAAATAAAATACACTTTAATCAGGCTTGAGTTTAATTAGAGTGGCTGTAAGTGTTGTTTTCCTACATAATTTTTTTCAGCATTTCATAAAATAATGAAACCGGAAATCCCATCACATTGAAATAACATCCACTTATTTTAGATACAAATTGACTTCCAAATCCTTGAATGCCATAAGCACCGGCTTTATCCATAGGCTCTTTTGTTTTAAGATATTCTTTTATATCATTTTCGGAAATTTCTGAAAATGTGACACAACTTTTAGTGTAATCGGAGATTAATTGATTTTTATACCAGATAGCAATTCCGGTATAAACATAATGAGATTTACCTGACAACCTTGTTAGATATTCTACTGCTTGTCTTTCGCTAAGAGGTTTTTCCAAAATTTCTTTTTCAAAATAGACAATTGTGTCTGCTGCAATTATCACACAATCTTCATCAACCTGTTCAGCGATGTTAACAGCTTTTGATTTTGCTAAATTTTGGACGAGAATTCTTGGGTTCTTAGTTGTATGGATCTCCGGAATGTTAGCAGGCATTTGCAGTGCATTTATTCCTATTTGTTGAAAAATAGATCTTCTTCGTGGAGAAGCTGAGGCCAAAATTACTTTTTTATTTTTCAGTATATTGTGTATCATAAATTATCCTTAGAATTTTTGTAATTTAATTTCTTATTTTGTGTTTCATTGTCTATTATTTTATGTGTTGATTTTTTTTCTTGCTATTTAGGAGTGATTTTGAGTTTTATAGCGTCAAATTAATCAAGGAGTTAATAAAATGATAAAAGTTAATGATACTGAGCTAGAATGGGAAAAAGGACTTACTGTAGAAAAATTATTACGTGAAAATAATTTTATTTTCCATCTTAGCGTTGTAAGAATAAATGGCTTAAACATAAATAAAAAATCTTATCATTCTCAGATAATAAATGATGGCGATGATATAAAAATTATGCATTTAGTTGCCGGAGGCTAAG
>JAMOPB010000099.1 GCA_027064945.1 Candidatus Cloacimonadota bacterium | reverse complement strand
TCAAAAAAATTTCATTTATGAATATCTTTGTATGAAAATTTAACACACAATATCTTTTATGGTAAATATTTCCAAAAATCGGTATTTTACTGGTTTATCTTTTTTTTTGCGTGAAAATAACATTAGATTGGAGAATATAAAATGAATTATCGAGTTGGTGTAGCTCAATTTGAACCGAAATTTTTAGATGTAGAGAAGAATCTACAAACAATGGAGAATTTATTATATGACTGCCAAGCGGATTTGGTTGTTTTTCCCGAACTTGCAACTAGCGGGTACGTTTTTAAATCTCAAGATGAAGTTAAATCTGTAGCGGAAAGTGCTTTCACCGGGAAAACAGCAACGTTATTTAAGAAACTAGCAAAGCAGTATAATTGTTCTTTAGTAGTAGGATTTCCGGAAAAATTCCGTAATCAATATTTCAATAGTTCCATTTTGGTGAATCCTGACGGAAGAATTTATGTTTATCGTAAAATTCATCTTTTTTATGAAGAGAAATTATTTTTCTCACCGGGCAATCTGGGTTTTCAAGTTTTTCCGGCAAAAAAAGATGTTCAGGTGGGATTAATGATCTGTTTTGATTGGATTTTCCCCGAAGCTGCAAGAACACTATCTTTAAAAGGTTCAGAGATAATTGCTCATAGCGCAAATTTAGTTTTACCTTGGTGCCAGCAAGCAATGATTACAAGATCTTTGGAAAATAGAGTTTTCTCAATAACTTCAAATAGAATCGGAACAGAAATAAATGGTGAAAGCAAGCAAACTTTCACCGGAATGAGTCAAATTCTAGGAACTCGAGGTGAAATATTAAAAAGAATGCAAGAGAAAGAAATCGGCATTGAATATTTCACAATAGATCCAACTCTTGCTAAAGATAAAACAATTACAGAATTTAATGATGCTTTTTCAGATAGAAGAACAGAATTTTATAGCTGATTAAAATAGTAATTTCTAAAAAGCTCTTCAACTAAAAGGTGAAGAGCTTTTTGTATTTCTGAACATATTTAAAATCAATTATCGATTTATCAAAAATTCTTCCATATCTTTTATCGCGCGTTCGGAATATTTTTGTTTTTTTAATTTCTTATCTCGGATTCTTTCTTTTAAAGCCGGGATTATACCGTAATTTGCATTCATCGGCTGAAAATTTTCCTGCTCTGCTATAAGATGTCTCCATAGTTGACCTGAAATAGTTGTAGCAGGTAATTCTTGCAAATTGTCTTGAATAATACGTGAAACTAAAAGCCCACTGAAAATAGATTCTACATATCCTTCCACTCCGGATAACTGACCTGCAATATAAATATTATCTTTTTTCTGCAAACTAAGATTCTTGTTTAAAATATGTGGTCCGTTCAGATAACGATTCTGATGAATAGAACCATAGCGTAAAATCTCTACATTTTTTAATCCGGGAATCATTCGTAAAATTCTCTTTTGCTCACCATACTTTAGCATAGTCTGGCAACCGACAAGATTATAGGAACTGTTATTAGAATTTTCAGCTCGTAATTGAATAACAGCAAAAGGCCGTTTATCTGTTCTTGGATCTTCCAAGCCTACAGGACGCATAACTCCATAACGTAAAGTATCTTTACCTCTACGAGCCAACTCTTCAATTGGTGTACAATTTTCATAAAAATGAAATTTAATTGTTTCAAAGAAAATATTCTCAAATTCATGTGCTTCGTGCTTATCTGCTTCATTCAAAGCATTTACAAATTCATAATATTCATCTTTAGTAAAAGGACAATTCAGATAATCTGCTTCACCCTTATCATAACGTGTTTTCCTATAAACGATATCATAATCCAAACTTTCCGCAGAAACAATTGGAGCTATCGCATCGAAGAAATACAAATGTTCTTCACCTACATATTTTATCAATTCTTTGGTCATTGCATCCGATGTAAGCGGTCCTGTAGCAACTATAGTTAGTTCATCATTAAGTTGCGTTACTTCTCTTCGAATAAGATTAATATTTGGATGATTCTCAATAATCTTTGTCACTTCCATAGCAAATTTATCTCTATCCACTGCCAAAGCATTTCCGGCAGCAACAGCACACTCTTCGGCAATTGGTAAAAGTTTACATCCCAAGAGTTTCATCTCTTTTTTTAATAAACCCGAGGCAGTAGTTTCCAACTTAGATTTTAATGAATTACTACATACAAGTTCTGCTAAAAACGCAGTTTGATGAGCTTCCGTTTGCTTTTCCGGTCGCATTTCATACAAGCTTACTTGCCAGTTATTATCTGCAAATTGCAAAGCAGCTTCGCATCCTGCCAAACCTGCTCCGATTATATTTATCTTTTCCATATTTTTCCTTCAATTAGATTTGTTAGCTTAGAAAGTTTTAACTACTTTATCTGTCAAATAGATAGCTCAAAAGAAAAGCGACCTCATAAAAATGAAGCCGCTGAAATTAATATATTTTGTTCAAATTACTTATTTACTTGGAAAGTATTATCACCATTTTCAAAATAATTAATAATTTGCTCAATAGCAGCAACACCGGCATTTACATTGGCTTCTAAAGTTTGAGCACCCATTTTCTTAGGAGTGAAGAAACATTTATCAGCAAATTTTTCCATCATTTCATCAGCTTTAACAGGTGCAATATCAGAAGCAAATTTGAAATCTTTACCTTCTTCTAATATTTTGATAATACTATCTTCACAAACCACTTCCTTACGAGCTGTATTGATAAGTGCAGCACCGGGTTTCATCTCTTTAAGAAGATCGTAATTTACAAATTTCCTAGTAGCAGGAATTGATGGTAAATGAAGAGAGATATAATCACACTCTTTGTACATCTCTTCTACATTATCCATAGGAACAACACCATCTTTTTCCATTATGGCAACATCCACATAAGGATCATAAGCACAAACATCCATTCCAAAACCTTTCGCAATTCTTGCAACGTTCATACCAACATTACCATAAGCATGAATACCAATTTTCTTATCTTTCAATTCCGTACCTGATTTGCCATTAAATTTTCCACGTGCCATATAGAGCATCATTGCAAAGGCTAGTTCTGCAACAGCATTTGAATTTTGACCTGGTGTATTCATTACAACAACACCATTAGCTGAAGCAGCTTCACAATCGATATTATCATATCCTGCACCACCACGAACTACAACCTTCAGCTTTTTTGCATTATCCAACACTTCTTTAGTAACTTTATCACTTCTTACAATAAGTGCATCCACATCTGCAACAGCAT
>JAMOPB010000098.1 GCA_027064945.1 Candidatus Cloacimonadota bacterium | reverse complement strand
CCAAATTCTTCGTGCTTTGTTTGTGATGAAATCAGATTTACATAAACTTTATAATTTGTGTCGATTATTGCAACCGATGTATCGTCACAAGAAGTTTCGAATGCTAATATTTTTTTAATCATTTTTTATTATCTGAATTTTATTGGGTGTGTACTCCAATAAATTCACTCCTGCAGGTAATTTTATATTTACTTTTCTAGTATTGGAATTTAGTAAATTGCTATTATCCAAAGTAGCTTCAACAGAATGTTGATTAAGTTTTTCAACTATTTCTTTCGGTCCGCTAACCATAACAGAAATTTTCTGTGGAATAATTGTTATGTTCTCATTTTCGGGATATTTAATTGGTATAAGAGAAATCGTTCTAATTTTCATTTCGGTTTTAGATATCTCAAGAACTATCTTCTCTTGTTCCAGTAGTATCTTGCTATGAGGTGGGATCAATTTAAGATTTAGTTTATTGCCGACAACATCCTTTCTTGAAGCAGGATTTGATTCTACGTATTCCAAAGTGTCCAATATACTTTGAGGTCCGCTGATTTGTACTCTTTTGTTATGTAATAAAATCTTATTTTCAATAAAGAACTCTTCATCTTTTGATGAAGCATAAGTTAATTTTATAGGTTTATAGGAAGTTTCCAATTTATCAATATTCAAAATTTGTCTCTTTGAATTTCCTATGCTAATGATTTCATAATTAATTCTTTTGGGAATTTTCAGATCATCTTCTTTTATATTGGTAATGTTTTTCCCATATTTGAAGTTTTCTCCATTAATCAAGAAATGAGAATCTGACAATTTTAGGAAAATAAGATCCATGCCGCTAGCTTTTACTTTTATTGGAATAGTTTTGATTCCTTCATCATAAAAGATAAGTTTATCAGGTAGATTTTCTAATTTTACAGGCAAATCTATTTCGGTAATATGTTCTTGCACTAAAACAAGTTGATACCATAATAAAATTGAGAAAAATAATACTACGAATTTCAGCAGCAGGTTTTTTTCCATTAATTATCTCTTTCTGTAATTATTCCTGTTATTTTTGGAATTGCGATTCCCTCTATTGGAATTATTTTGGTTTTTATAAGAGTTCTGATTATTATAAGAACCTTGATTATTGTTATTCTGCTTATTATGATTATTTGAATTAGAATAGCGACGACTTAGGATGTATTGTAATTTTTCACCCATCGTTGCAACTTTCTCATTTTCATCATGAGCCCAATCATCAATTGTTTGTTCAGTAAGACGCACAAATTGTTCTTCATCATCTCTACGAGCTCTCTGATTTACAATATTTGCTAATTTTTTCATGGAAACCCAAATCGTTTTCAGTCTTCTATCGTTGGCATCTTTTAGCCACTGATGAATGTAAGGATAAACAACAATCGGGTTGTCTCTGGCAATTTGTGAAAGGATGTGAGTTATTTTCTTTTGTACTTCCATAGTGTCATCATCTATTGCTTCACCTATGAAATCCATAATATAAACCGGATCGGTTTTAGAAATATATTCCATTCCATGAAAAGAGAGGGCTCTTCTTTTAGTATTATCAGATTTTATCCATTTTAGCATGTTCTCTTTCATGAATTCAGGATCATCTTTCCACAATTCTGTAATAATTGTTTCAACTTCCCATGGTGTTGTTTCAAATGTTTTCTCTAAGATTGAGAAAATCTCTTCAACATCATGTTCGTGAACTTTGCAAAGATAGAATAATGCGATTGCTCTTGCACCATAAAATTTGTGATCAATAAAATCTTTTAAAATAGGGTACAGTAATCTTTTTTTATCAAGTTCAGCTAAAGTGTTTCCCACATATTCTCTGATAAAATAGTTCTGGGTCATTCCCAGTTTTTTTAATTCGTTTCTGAGTTTTTTCTCATTTTTTTTTGATTCGGCTAATTTTAATAAATCCTGAATGATAAGAAGTAGTTCTTTCTTATCTTCAGAATCTAATCTTCCGATTTTGTTAAGCATAAGTTCTCCATGGCTGATAATTAAACTGATAGTATTTTTAACAGGTCTAAATAGCCTAATATTTTTTGCAGTAAGTATTTGCTTTTAAGCTTCTGAAATACATAAAAAAGAATTCACTTAATAGGTCAATTGTTTTCTTTAAAAAAACGATAATAAAATAACCTTGTGACAATATGTCTCAGAACAGTTTGCCACAAGGTTTTATTATTTTATTAAATCTATTTGTTTAGTTCTTGTAGAAGTAATTTTGATTTTTTCGATCTATCGTCACGTATCCATCTATCATCAATTTTAGCTGAAACAGGTGAATTTGTTCTGATATAATCTACAATCACATCTCGCAATTCTTTTTCATATCTGGTGATTTTATCTTGTGGAATTGTGGTAAGCATTGTCAATCCGGCATTTCCTTGAAGTAGGAAATCTGTAGTAGTAACTCTATAGATTTTATCTGCTTGCCAAGGTTCGCCACCAATATATAACTCAGATATTCTATCGTAATCTGGTCTAGTTCTATTTACAACTACCTTAATGCCGGCAGTTCTAAGCCCTGCTCTAGAACCGGAAACTCTCATTTCAATAATATCTTTTAAAAATTTTCCATCGACTTCAAATGTAACAATTTGATTATCAAAAGGCATTACATTAAATACATCACGATATGTGATTGGGCCTCGATTAATTTCGCCACGAATTCCACCCAAATTCATAAAAGCAAAATCTGCATTGTCAAATTCAAGCATAGCTTCACAAACAAGATTTCCTATTAGATTTTGTGGTCCGGTTCCGGATTTGGAAATATAAGTATCAGCTACACCAATCACTTGATCCATTCCTTTTTCTGCAATTTTTTGCAATGTTAAAATTGTATCGGCAATTTCAGGAACAGGAATAAATCTATCCTCAAAAAGAGTAATTAAAACACCTTCACGCTCTGAAACAGAAGGAGGCTCATAGCCAACCAATGTTTTGGTTTCGGGATCAATCAATAATTTTACATGGCCAATACTGCTGCCATAAGCATAAGATTGGAATACTAAAGTGTGGGTGATAGGATCTTCCCATGCAGAAGGAAAACCTTTATGCATATGACCACCGAAGAAAACGTCGATACCTTCTACTTCATGAACAATTTCCTGAGAATCATAACCCCATTTTCTATTTGTAATAGGCTTTGAATTTTCTGAATAACGCTTATCATAAGCCTCTTGCGGATAATAAGGAAGTCCCATATGACCGGCAACTATCACAAGATCAGCATGTTCCTTTTCCTTAACTATTTTGATGTATTTTTTTACTTGAGGAACAGCAGGCAAGAATTCTACATTTTTAATATTATCGGGAAAGCTCATTAATGCTGTATCGGTGGTTGTTAAGCCAATAACAGCGATTTTAATTCCCATTTTTTCAAAAATGATATATGGTTGGGCATATTCTACAAGTTTTCCGGTTTGACGATTAATTACATTACAAGACAAGATCGGAAATTTTGCACGCTTGTAAGTTTTCTTCAATCTTTCTTCGCCAATATCATACTCATGATTTCCTATTACACTAAAATCATAGTTCATAAGATTAAAATAATCAATAACAGCTGTGCCATCAGTCATTGTTCCAACCGGATGTCCTTGGAAAAAATCACCAACATCAATTAGTAAATTATCACGTGTTTTCCCATTTGTAAGAGATCTTACATCTTTAATATATCTGGCAGCAGAACCACCGCCACCAAGTCTTGGAGGAAATTCAGGATTCATGAAAGTAGCATCATAAGCATCAATCCCACCATGAATATCGTTTGTGAAAAGCACATCTAGAACTAAGTTTTCTGCTGAATATGCAAAAACTAATATGCTAAGCCACAAACTAACAAAAATAATCTTTTTCATACAAACTCCTAAAATTTATAACTAAGGGTTGTCTGAATTTTAAAATTTGTTTCAGTTACTTTGTCAGGATTTTCCCAACCTCTATATTCAAAATTCATATAATTGTAATTATTCCATAAAAATTCATAATCGTATAAAGTATCTTGGAATAAATCTAATGCTTCATAAATGCGATTTGAATATGAAATTGATAAATCTAAATCAAGATTTTCGAGTATTTCGATGCCTGTTCCGGCTGAAAAAGTTGGAATAGTAATTTTCTCTGCAACAGGAATATTATCTTCTTCCGTAAGATTATATTCAGTTTTATAATTAAATCCCATTCTGAAAGGAAGTTTATTTGTTATCTTGTGTTCAACACCGATATAATAGTTTAATTGATCATCATAAATATCATTTACAGAGTTCCATTGAACATATTCCACATCGATATTTATTGCGCTGTTGATGAAACTTCTTGGTGAATGAAATAAGCCTAATCTTAGTGAAGCAGGTTTTGTGAAGCTGGTATCATTATCTGCAATTTCATAATCGATATCAAATTCAGGTTTAAAATTTAAGCCTAATGATGTATGACGATTAAGTTCTGCTTGGAATCCAACTTGATAATAATAGCCATCAAAATCTCTGGAAAATGAAAAATCATAAGAAGCTAAAGTTGCTCCTTCAATAGATGCAGCATTTGTAGCATAATCACTCCAAACAATCTTATTTGTGTAATCTTGCTCGCCTGTTAGTTTTGCAACTTCAAAGCCCAATGAATAGTTTTTGTATTTAATTGAAGATAAAAAACTGATAGCATTTATGCTACCATCGCTATCTATAATATTAGTGGCAATTATTGGTGGGTATGAGTTAAAATCAGAATTGGAATTATTTCTTACTTCTTCTTCATATTTACCATCAAAGTTCATATAAGGTTTATATTGAGTTGCCAAAGTAAAATTGATTTTGTCCAAAGGAAGATTTATATAAGCTCCCAAACCAAATTCAGAGAAAATATTTTCATTTTGAACATATTCTGCATCTCCAACAAAACCATCGAATGAGTCATACATTGGTAGAGAACGTTGTTGTGCATTTCTAAGAAATCCATTTACTAATTGGAAACCGAATCTGCCTTTCAAGTTGCTTAAGTTAGCCGGATTGTTAGTTGTTGAAAACAAGTTTGTGCTTTTTGCTGTAGAAGCATCTCCCATAGCTGCTGTTCTGGCATCTAATGAATTAACCTGATCACCATTAACATAGTTTGAAACGGAATATGCTGATAATAAATTAGCAGTTGCTAAAATTATCAATATTGTAATAAGAATTTTATATTTATTCATGATTTTCTCCTTTCTTTATAATTTCCAATCTAATTGAATACGAATTGATGAATATTCTCTATCAACATTTCTGAAATAGTATTCTTCACCATCTAATAAATCATTATATCTTCTAATTTGAATTTCGCGTGCAACATATTTTTTATGTTTAAATTTCATGCTCAAGTATAAATTATTAGAAATTTTATGATTAAAAGTAATCCAATATTTCATGCCTTTTGAGCTATGATCAAAATCAAGATTGGAATCTTCAAAATCCCAGAAGCTTGCTCCATCAGCATTCCAAAAAGCAAAACTTCCTTGCATCTTAAGATTTTTATTAAAGTTGTGAATATAATAAGCTTCAATCCAAGATCCATTTGAATACACATTGCTAGCTTGTGCCATATCAGCACCACCGGCTTCACCCGGATTGGATATTGATGGATATGGTGGAGCTTTTACATCAGCAAAAATATAGGTTATGCCTAATCGGTCAAAATTTGATAAATTAGTTGAATATGATAATTCATATTCTTCACTTATGCTACGCCCACGATCCATATCATCATCATATCTCTTGCTTTGTCTTTTATATCTTGTTCTAAGACGAATTTGGTGAATTGGTTTGAAATCGAGTTTTGCTTCATATCTCACACCTTTTCTACCATCAGATTTTCTTTCCCAAATATCAAGATACATTTTGGATAATGTGAGATATCTACTTATTTGATAACGTGTTTCAAAATAAGTTCCACGTTCTGCTTCAGGCTGTACACTATTTGTGTTCATATCAGAAAGAAGTGAGTTATTCACCTTATAAGAACTTTCTACAACAGTATCGTCATAACGGTTTGTTTCTCCGAAACTTCTATGATAAGGATTATCAAAATCTATGTCATAATCACGATAAATTGTAAGAAAGTTAAAATTTTCAAATTGAGTTCTACTTGAAATTAATAATGCTGATGGATCATCTCCGATTTTTTCAAAATCTCCATCAACTTCCATTTCGGCATATTCACCTTGAAATGATGTATTATTTATTGTAGTAAGCCAATCTATACCGGCAACTCTTCTATAGTTTCTATCATAGCCATATTTGTCTGATTTTGTCTCATACATATTAGTAAGTTCGGCATCCGTAAGACTCCATTTTCTTTCTGTATTGTATTTATAATCCCAAACAAGAAGGTCATCGATGTCATCATCAGTTGGTCTTGTGAAATCTTTATCATATTGTGCTTCATATCCGGTGAAACCAACAGTAGTTCCTATTATAGGAGAATATTGAAAATGACCCCCGATAATGTTTTCCGTGAAAATATCTTTTCTTGGGGCAAAATTTATTTGATTGTCACTTACACTATTATAATAATTTTCTGCTTCTTCTAAAACATCATTATCAAAACGAGTTGTCATATTTATATAAGCAAACAAATCGTCATTATCATCAATTATTCCATCATCGTTACTATCCCAGATAATTGCATCTTTTTTATCTTCGGATAAAAAGAAAGAAGAACTGAATTTATCATTATTCCATTCAATTGCAGCACCCTTTAAAGCATATTCTTGAGCTCTGGAAATATCACCGATTATACCTTTGATTCTTTTATTAAAACCAAGTCCCGTCATTCTCGGACTAAAATAGTCAGTACTTTCCATAACTAAACCTTCACCAAAAGTAGCACGGAAATGACCTGTATAAATTTTTAGATTATTATCAGGGAAAATCTCATTTTCATATCCCACAAAATATTTCATATCGTTTTTTATAAAATCAGAATCAATATCTAAAATGGTTTGGTTCAAAGAGTTATCATGATATAATACACCGGCTTTCCAGTTATTATTGTATCTCATTCGTAACTTATTAGTAATTTCAGCATGATTGCCTTCCATATCTAACAAGCTCCAATAATTTTGATTTCTGATATGAGGTGGATTATCTCCGTTTTGATGATTATTGTCATATCTAATCATCGATTCTTGATACATTTCACGGTCAGTATCAGTGAATGGTTCATCATTATATTTTAATTGATAATCGAAGAAAAGACGATTTTGTGAAGCTTTGTCTTTGTAATAAATGTAGTGTCTTAAATTTGATGCTGCATAATAGCTAATGCCTTCAGTATTGCGCAAATCTCTATAACTTGTGATTGTATCTTTCAACGCTTTTCTTTTTTGCAAAGCATATGCATCAACAGCTGAAACATTTGGAAAGTTCATCAATTCGGAAAAATTCATTTTATTAATGTTTTTTGGTGAGATAAGATAATCTTCCCACACATCGCTCATACCTTCTTGCAAACCTTCGTTACTTCCCAATCTTTGAATCAAGTAGTAAATCTCATTACGTCGTTCTGCAACTGCATCATCATCTGTATAATGAGAAACGATTACATAACCTTTTAGTTTATTCAAAGTTTTTTGGTCGATTGATTTGATTTTTCTTAGGTCATAAATACTTTTGAAAAAGCTGATATCTTCTCGATAATTGTAGATATCTAAAGCTTGATCATGGCTAATTGGTAAAGATAGAATTTCTTCCAAACTAGCTTTGTTGATGTCGATTCTTTGTTCTCTTGGCAGGGAAGTTTCGGCAAATAGATGCGAAAATCCTACAATTATGAGAATACAAAAAATCATTTTCACAAAGATTAAATTTTTCATAAAGCCTCTTTTGTTTTTTATTTAAGTTAATTTTTTCGATTTACAATAAATCATTTTTTTTGAGCTTTCAAACAAAAAATTTCTAGGTTATTATGTAAAGAATTTTAAAATCTAATTTTCAATGAAATTGTATTTTTTAAATTAATTTGATCAATTTGTAAAATTCCAAAATAAAATATTACAATTTTTATAAACTTTGGGGGAAATATTATTATCTTGCTATCGCTACATTCAAAAAGTGATTGACAGTAACTCCTTTTTAGAAAATTTAAGAAATGAAATAGAGAAAAAACAGATTGGAGGAGATAAATGTCTGAAAGTACAGAAATAAAGAAGCAAGCCGAGTTTTCATTAATTGAACTTTTGATGATTATTATGATTGTTGGAATTGCATTCACATTGATTATTCCATTAAAACAAGATAGGGAAAATAAAGCGAAATTAGCTGAAGGCGTTAGAAATGTTCAAGTTATTGCCAGAGAAGATGTGAAATTTTATGATAATCCTGACAACGGATATTATGCTTTTGATTTAAGTATGCTTGATTTAGATGGGAAATTGGAAAAAACAGGAGATGTTTTCTTATTTGATTATTCTCTTACAGATAGTACAGTAGTCGCTACAACCAATGATAATTTCGGTGTAGTTGGAGCTAGTTTCTTTTACTATCTTCCACAAGGTCCATTCCAGCTTGCTGAAGACAAGGTGAGTAAGCAGACTTTTGACCCTAACTGGCTTCCGTAGTCGTTAAATATATTTTTATAACCTTCGGTTTAAGCTAAATCGGAGGTTATTTTTGTATTATGCTCGAAATTCATAATTTTACAATTCCCCTTCTATTAGGTTATGCAGAAGTTCATTACCATTTAAAATGGTTGTTCCCAAAATATTTTATCGATCAACCGGAGATAATCTTTGATTGCCCTATTCGTTGTATAAAATCAAGAACACAAGATTTACCGATTTTATTAATTATTAAGGACAGTCATAAATTCCCTATAAAATTATTAGCTGCTAATGTTTTGATTAAAAGTAAGGAAAACGAAAAGAAATATAAATTTTCTTTTGATGAAACAATTAATGACAAATACTATTCAAAAATATTAAATTGCAATATTGAAGATATTGAATCAGAGCAAAATTTAAATATCACTTGCACAGCATCAGTAGAAATTAATGGGGGAATAATTGAAATTGTTCAGGATAATTATAAGGGAATCTCAAAGCAAAGTTTTAATTGTTTTCTAAGTAAAGACACCTTGCCGTATCCAGATAATTGGTATGCCGGAGAACCGCATTATCATAGCATTTATACAAATGATCAAGTAGAGTTTGGTGCAGATATTTCAAGCACAAAGATTTTAGCAAAAGCTATGGGTTTGGATTGGTTTTTTGTTACTGATCATTCTTATGATTTGGATGATAAAGAGGATAATTGCACACAAAATGATCCTAATCTTCCTAAATGGGAAAAGATGAAGAAAGATTGTAAGCAAAATGATGATGCTGATTTCAGAGTTATTGCAGGTGAAGAAGTTTCGATTGGAAACCACAAAAAAGAAAATGTGCATATGCTGGTTATCAATAATCCAAAATTTATTGAAGGTTGGGGAGATAGTGCTGAAATTTGGTTTAAGAATAAACCGCAAAATTTGATTTCAGATTTACCTAAGGCAAAAGAAGATCAATTATATATTGCAGCACATCCGGCTGAAGATGTTCCTTTTATGCAAAAGTTAACTCTCAGACGAGGTAAATGGTATGAAAAAGATTTTACAGATAATAAGATAAATCTTTTGCAGATAATCAATTCTGCCGATCCACAAGATTTGGAAAAATCGATAGAATTTTGGAAAGCAAAACTTCTTGCCGGGGAAAAATATTTGCTCATTGCAGGGAACGATGCTCATGGTAATTTCAATTCAATGCGGCAGATTTCTCAACCGTTTCTAAAATTATTTAAAAGTAAAAAACAAGTATTCGGTAATTATCATACAATTTTTCATTATAAAGAAAACTCTCCCATAGCGGGAATAAAAAATGGCCGAATCTTAGTAGGAAATGGACCTTTCTTAGATTTTTATATATCTAATGGAAATGAAAAAATTTATATCGGAATGGAATTTGACACTTCATTTGCGATATTGAAATATGTTTTTAAAACAAATAT
Organism: Candidatus Cloacimonadota bacterium; assembly: GCA_027064945.1. GTDB lineage: Bacteria > Cloacimonadota > Cloacimonadia > Cloacimonadales > TCS61 > DAOWES01. The sequence continues at coordinate 6,653 of JAMOPB010000098.1, read as the reverse complement.
AGAATTTGGTGAAGCAACAAAATTGGTTTTATATCTTGGAAAAGAAGAAAAAGAAGAGGAAATAATTAATCCGAAAAATTATCTAAAAATAAATTTAGATAAAGTAAAATATGTCAGAATGAGTGTGGTTACAAAAAACGGTTACAAAGCTTTTACAAATCCAATTTTCAATTCTAAAATTTAAAAGATTTTTGAAGAGTAATTTGATGAGTATCTTCTTCATAAGGTTGAATTTGGTATTGATAAATAACTCTGAAATTATGCGGTAAGTCGTATCTTAAAGAAAAGAACTGATAAACGCCTAAACGTGTGTTATATTCAAGATCATAGCTTTTTTCGATAGTAGCTTCATAATCGAAGAATAATTTTCTTGTGAGATATTTTCCTGCATTAACGGAAAAATTATTTAAGAAATCATCATAGTTTAGCGATGAAATATCTTCATTAGTTTCTTGATTAACAATAAATTGTTGTTCATCATTATTAGTAAAATTGGATACAACATTTTTTACCAGATCGGTTGAAAGATAGAAAAAATCTAATCCTAAAGTTGAACGAATCCAATTTTCAACTGGTGAAATTAACGGATCAAGCAGAGCACTTTCCAAACCAACACCAATTAAACTAACAACTTCATCTTGCAAAAGTGTTTTCTTCTGAGCTTCTGCGATATCATCAACACGTCTGCCATATCTTAGCAAACTAAGAATATCTAAAATTCCATCATTTGCATTATCTGATACCAATTGGAACTGTAGATTTGTCTCATTCAAATCTTGATTTGCATCAAAAATTTCAAACGTTATCATTGTCCCGTCAGCAGCTTTTTTATAAAAGTTTCCTACTATTTGAACACCTTTTTGATATTCATTCATCTTGATTTCTAAAAAATCTGTTCTCATCTGAGTTCCGAAAATATCTGCATAACCATCTACACAGACAAATAATGCCTCAGGAATTACAAATTCACCGTTTAAATATTTTATATGCAAAAAACTGTTCGGGCTTATTTTCAGATTTGCAGGATAGGTTACATATCGTATGTTTTCACCTAAATCAATAATTAGGTCCAAGGTAAAAGGTAAATCTTGAGTTTCTTCTTCAACAACAATTTTCTTTTTATTTTTGTTATTTGTTTGACGAACATTTTTTATCAATTTCAATAAGTTTTCCGTATCTGGTGGGAAAATAGCATCACCATTTGATAAGGCAATATTACCGACAATTTCCATATCATCAAATGGTCCTGAAACAATTAAATCGTCGTTATCTCTTCCTGAAATATTTATATTGGCAATGGAATTGCTTGGCATAAACTTGGGAATGTGTACTAAAATACCTGATTTTGTAGTACGAACTTTTAGAATTCCTAAATTTAATGTTCCAAGAACAAAGTTGTTTTCATCCTTTATTTCATTGCTAAGAATTAATTTACCTTCTCCTAAGCGAAATTTGAACTCTTTAATATCTAACTCATCATCTAAAAATTCCAGATCAATTTTTACTTTATCAATTACCTCCGATTGATCTGTTAATTCAAGCGATGCTTTATTTATGGAAATATTCCCCCTATTAATAGCAAAACCATTATCTGAAATACCAAGATTTAGTGATAATCTAGATTCACTTTTACCGGAAATAATATAATCAAATTCATCAGATAGAATATCAAAAATATCACCGCTGAAATTTAGATTAAAACTGTTTGTATCTGCAAATGCAGTACTATGAATGAAATTATAATCGAATTTACCTTTTCCGTTTAACTCTAATTTTTCAGGTGTGAAAACATGGAATTCTTCGATTGAAAGTAAAGAATCGTATTGCGTAGCAGAAAATTTGAATTCTTCAATTTTTTGGTTAGATAGTTTCAGATTTTTCCCGGTCATATCCAAATCCAAGATACTTTTCCCAACATCGAGATCATAGGAAAGATTAGCATTTAATTTACCTTTTAATATAGAATTCTGCATAATATCGGATAAATCAAAATCTACTAAACTTCCATCCAAATCAGCTTTTAATTTTGGGAAAATATTTACATTACCATTAAGTTTGAAAAACTCTTTGCCTTCTTGCGAAAGATCTAATTTAGAAAGCTCTAAATTTTGTAGATCACCAATAATTTCCAGCTCGGAATTAATCGGATAGCTTTCGCCAAAGGTAAATTTCTCAACAGAAATTCCACCATCGATTAAATTGTTTTTCTTATTATTATATTCCAATTCCAAATCAATCAAACCTTTCAATTGATTGGCAGAATATGAATTCATAATGTATCGTGTATAATCATTTAATTTCAAATCATTAGCCGAAACTTTTATACCATAATACAAACTGTCTCTTTTATCTAACCACGCATCAAAAAAGATTTCATCATTGATGGTGAATTTGGTTGTCCTAAGGCTGTCTAATTTACCATTTGCATTGATATCAATTGAAAATGGTGCATAGTTGAATTTGGTTTTATTAGTTGAGAAATTAAAATTAATATCTTTAGTTTCCAGATTTATTTTTGCATCGGTAGCGATCATTCCGTCAAGTTTTCCAAAAGATTGATCAAGAACTATTACATTGGAATTAAGTTCCACATTTTCAGCAAATTTATCTAATTTTAAGTTTCCTGTAATTGAGGGAAGATCTATTTTGTCAAAATATCTATTCAAATCAAATTTGTGCAACTTTAATTCAGCAAGCAATGAATCGGCTTGTATGTTATAATCAAAATTCAAATCTACATCTTTGGAAGGTCTATCAATTTTTGCTTCAATTTTAGAATCTTCCATTTTTGCAGTTAAAACAAGATTATCCAAAATAAAGTTGGAATGAGATAATTCAAGATCGTTTATTGTCATATCGGCAGAAAAGCCATCACTATATTTTATAGTGTTTTTCACATTTCCGGATAAAATGAAATTGTTGTAATTATAAGTAAACTCATCCGATTTTAAAAATGCAGTTAAACCTGATTTATAATCATAAATTCCATTTCCAGAAACCAGATTATTTTTCCAATAAACTTTATTTATATCAAAAGATATTTTATCAGAATATATGTTTCCTTCTACATCAAGATCGGAAATTTGCTGATTATATGCAAAAAGACTGTCAGCCGAAGCAGTATAATCCATTTTAGGTTTAAAAACAGCTCCGGTTAATTTTAAATACAAAGCAACTTCACCATCCACTTGCTGAAAGAAAGTTTTTGGATTAGCATCTGCGAAGATAATATCTGCTCGGATAGTTCTGTATGGTTTGAAAATATTATATATCTCACCTTGGAATTTACCCGGATTATTCTTATAATTGATTTCGGAATCGATTATTGTTTTAAGATTATCTCCATGCCAATAAATCTGTGGGGAAGAGAGAGAGAACTTAGATCTTTTAACAAAAGCCTCATCAAAACTACCTGAATATTGCAAACCATCGTTTTTATTGTAGTTAACATTGATATTTATTTTAGCATCAATAGAATCAAGAGCTGATATTTTTAGAAGATCAGGATAAAAATCTTTTACAGTGATCTCATTTTGCAGTAATTCTCCATCATCCAAAATTGCTGACATTGCAAATTTAGAATTTGAATCAGATGCGTCTAATTCCAATTCGGATTTATCAGAATTTACGATTGATAGGTTAAATTTGTCCCAACTATTGGAAAATTCAATTTTAGAAGAAAGATATGATAAATTAATTTCTCCCTTTGTGATAACTAATTCGCGGAAGAATTTTTCAAATTCAGGGAATTTGATTTTTTGGGATTTTTTCTTGGAATTATTAGCTTGAATATTTAATTCCAAAACCGGTTCTATGATCGTAATTTTTTTTATTGCTTTGAGATTTCTAAAACGTGAGAAGATAAGCTTTGGTAAATTATATTCAATATAAACTTGTTTTATATTGAGTTTATAAAGATTGTTATTTTGGGAAATCCTGAAATCAGAAATTCCTGCTTGCTTATCATTGAATGTGAGAAAACCAATTTCAACTTCAGCATCTAATTTTTTTTCTAAAAATTCACTGGCTTTTGTTTGTATCAATCTATCAATTTTGGCAAATTTGGTTAATGCCCAAATCCCAATATTGAATATAAAGACGATTGTTACTATAACTAAAAGCCATTTTTTGTTTTTCATTTTATGCCTGAGTATTAATGATTTATAAGAGACAATTTTCCGTTTTCCAAATGATAATGTTTATCCATTTTCCCGGCAATATCTTCATTATGAGTAACAATTACAAATGTTTGATTAAATGATTTATTTAAATGGATAAGCAGAGAGATTAACTCGTTACTATGTTCAGAATCAAGATTTCCGGTTGGTTCATCAGCAAAAACTATTTTAGGATTGTTTATTATTGCTCTTGCAAAAGCAACTCGTTGTTGTTCTCCGCCACTTAATTGATTCGGATAATGATCTTTTCTATTAATAATATCTAACTTTTTCATCAAAACTTGAGCAGCTTTTTTACTGGCGTTTTTATCATTATTTTTGATGAAAGCAGGCATAGCAATATTTTCCTCCGCTGTGAAATCTTCTAATAAATAATGAAATTGGAAAACAAAACCAATCTCAGAATTGCGGAATTTGTTTATCTTCTTATCGGAAACTTTAATTGGTTCATTATTAAAAATGATAGAACCGCTATCGTAATCATCCAACATTCCAAGAACATGCAAGAGTGTGCTTTTTCCACTACCTGATTGACCTGTAATAGCAACAGTTTCTCCGGCATTAATTTCTAAATCGATACCTTTTAATATTTCCAATTTGCCACCGGCATCATGATAAGATTTTTTTAAATTTTCAACTTTTAGAATATTCATCAATTCTCCGTATTATTTTCCTGCACCGCGTAATATATTTGTTATTTGCATTTTCTCAATTTTTCTTAAAGGCATAAGACTTGCTACAAATACGATTAATAAAGAAACTGATAAAATAATAAACCAACTAAACGGTTGGAATGAAACATATAATTTATCGATAAAATAGATTTCTCCTTTTAATTGGAAAAATCCCTGCTTGGAAATTAAGAAAGATAACACATAACCTAAAGCTTGACCTAATAGAATTGAGATAAAGCTAATGATCATAATTCTTACTAATAAAATCTTACGCAATATCTTATTAGACGCGCCAAAAGCTCTCATAATTCCAAGCTCGCTTTTCTTTTCAATAATTGTAGCTGAAACAGCACTTATTACATTGAATGAAGCTATTAAAACCAAGAAAGATAAAATAATAAAAATTACCCATTTTTCTAGTTCCAATAATGCAAACAGATTTCCACTAAAATCTAGCCAGGAAGAGATTTGAAAATCATAATCCAATTTATGAGACCAAACGTATGCCAAATAATCGGCTTTTTCGATAAAATCATCTTTCAGCTTCACTTCATACATAGTTACATTGTCAGCAAGATTAAAATATTCTGAAGCTGCTTGAATATTACAAAAAGCATATTGGGAATCATATTCGTGCATACCGCTTTTATAAAATCCTGAAACAATAAAACTTTTACTTGTGGGCAACATTCCAAAAGCAGTAACTTTTGAATTTATCGGGCTTATTATTTTTATTGTGTCATTTATGCCAACATTCAGTTCCTTAGCTATTTTATAGCCGATAACAATTTTGTTGTTTTCATGAATATCATATGAACCGATTTTCACAAATTTCTTAAAGGTTGTCGGCTGAGGATTTACTTCGGGATCAATACCACGTAAAAAGGCTGCTTTCACTCTTCCTTTTGATGTAATCATTACTTGATTGGAAATTATTTTCCCGAAAGAATAAACTTCCGGTTGATCACTTAGGAATTGCTCCAATTTATCTTGAAGCTTGGCATTAATAGGAGCATCTTTCCCATTAAAGAAGTAGATATGAGAATTTACTCCAAAATAGATTTTTTTCATTGCGGAAGTATATCCGTCAAATAATGTCAAACTAATTGTAAGAGTAGCTACAGAGATGATTATTCCTAGGACCATAAAAATAGAATCAACTCTTAGCCACTCTTTACGAGGTGAACGTAAGAACTTATTCAAAAAGAAGATAACTAATTTGTTCATCTATTTAGGTATATAAAAATCTTTTTATTTTCTTTGTAGGTGTTTTCACAAATGGTTCTGTTTGTTCAATCACATTGATAATCTTTGCTGATGCTGCAACCTTTGAGTTTACATCTTTTTTAATATCATTTAATAGATTAGAAATAAATTTTCCCATTCTATCATCGGCGAATTTTTTACCACCATGTCGTTTATCAATTAAATCGTAATTTAAGAAAATTCTGGCTGTAATTTTACCATCAACAGCATAAACTAAAGATTCCAGCACAAGATCATGCTGATTAATTTTATCTTCCAATTCTTCAGGATAAACATTTTCACCTGAAGCTCCAACAATTACATTTTTACTTCTGCCTTTGATATAAAGGTAATCTTTTTTATCAAAAATTCCTAAATCTCCGGTTCTAAACCAACCGTCTTCAGTAAAAACTTCTTTTGTTTTTTCTTTATCTTTGTAATATCCTTTCATCACATTTGGTCCTCTAAACTGAATTTCTCCTTCACCGGTTATGGGATCAGGATTTGCTATCCTTATTTCTCCCGGTTCCGGAACCCAGCCTGTAGAGCGGAATTT
>JAMOPB010000097.1 GCA_027064945.1 Candidatus Cloacimonadota bacterium | reverse complement strand
AAATACCAACAATTATTCTATTCGATAATGAAGGTGTTTATGTAGAAAACTCACTTAACTTAGAAGTGATTGCACAAAGTTTTTTCCTTGATTAGGTTTTTATAATCATAATTAATCCAGATAATTAGAAACTAAGATAATGGAAATGTCATCGAGTGATTGGTGATCCACAGCCAAATTATAAAGATCATTTATGCCATCTTTTAATGATTTCGTCTTTGAAATTATCTCTTCTAATTCACTATCTAAGCAAACATCTGTTAGTCCATCGGAGCAAAGTAGGAAGATAAATTTCTCAGGTAAATGTAATTGATAGCTAAGTATTTCAGGTTCCGGGTTTATGCCGATTGCTTCTGTGATAAGATTTTTATATTTACAGTCGAGTATTTCGTCTTTGCTTATCTGACCTTGCCTATAGCTTTCCCAAGCTGGTGATTGATCATCTGTTATCTGAATAAATTTTTGTTGATTCCAAATATATGCTCTGCTATCGCCAACATTATTTAAAAAAGCATAATCATCTTTCAATAATAATGAAACTAATGTTGTTCCCATTCCTTGATATTGCGGGAAATCATTTGCTATGCCAATAATTTTATCGTTTATTGAATTGATTGTAGATAAAATATGTAATCGAAAATCATCAATTGGAGGGGATTGATAATAATTATTGAATAAAGATTTTGCACAGGTTTTGGAAGCAATTTCTCCTGCTTTTGCTCCGCCTATTCCGTCGCATAAAACAAAAAAATACCCATATTTTTCCAATTTATTAATTTCGAATTTAGAACTTGGAATCGCAACATAGTCCTCATTATGCCTTGATTTTTTCCCATGTTTACTTATCGAATAATAATTAATTTTATCTAACATTCTTAACTCCTTCGGTAAAAAAATAATTTGATATTTTGATGACAAGGACTTTTTTGACTAAGCAGAAAAGGGGAAATTTCATAAAATATCTCAGATAAGACCCTAAGATAATAAGACCATTTATACAAAAAGAAAATAGATTAATCTATTATTTGTTCGCAATGATACAATGTCGTCTTGGTTGGCATTTCACAGAAATTATTAGTATTTCGGAAGCTAATACATTTATATTGAAAGTAAGAAATTGTATCTATATAAGCCTCATATAATTTGCAAATTGCAAAAGAAGATTGCGGATATGAGCATAATTGATACGGATTAATACGCAGCTGGTGTTTCCGATTTTATAGCATGAGAAGAAAAATAATCTGCAAACCTTATTACTGATTAATTGATTTTTTTCTCAAGGTATGCCTAAGAAATTACAAGTACTTGACAGATAGATCAGCCAAAAATTATACACTCAGAAAAAAATATTAAAATTTAACACCTTATAGAGATTATTAAATTTTTTGGAGATAACTATGTTTATTGCCCGCAACATTTTAGTTGAAATTAAAGATAAAAGAGATTTAAAAGAGCATATTAGCAAAAAATTCAACTTAGCTTCAGAGCAAATTGAATCAATAGAAATTATTAGACGCTCAATTGATGCCAGAAAACGAGGAAGATTAAAATTTAATTACACAGTTTTATGTGAAATTTCCGGTAACTTTAAATCTCATCCCGAATTGGTAAAATATTCCCCCAAACCTGCACCAAAACTTTTTAAGAAAAAAATAATTAACAATCCGCTTATTATCGGAACCGGACCAGCAGGTCTTTTTGCTGCACTTTCATTGGTTGAGCAAGGTTTTTCGCCTATCCTTTTTGAACGAGGAAAGGAAATTGTCGATCGTAATAAAGATGTAATGGATTTTTGGGAAAACTCAATTCTGAATCCTGAGAGCAATGTGCAATTTGGCGAAGGTGGAGCCGGAACTTTTTCCGATGGCAAGCTCACTTCACGCGGGAAAGATTTTTTCACTTCAAATGTATTTGATCTTCTTATCAAATTTGGCGCTGACCCTGATATAAAAGTGAATGCCCTTCCACACCTGGGAACTGATGGACTTAAGAAAATAGTATTAAATATTCGGAAATATTTAATTGAAAATGGTTGTGAATTTCATTTCAACAGTAAATTTGAAGATATAAAATCGGAAAACGGAAGAGTTACTAAAATTAAGATTAACGGTTCTTGGCTTGAATCTGAAACTATAATTTTAGCAATTGGCAATGGAGCCAGAGACACTTATCGGATGTTATCTGAAAGTATCCGAATGGAATCAAAACCACTTGCAATCGGTTTTCGAATCGAGCATCCGATAGATTTCATCAATCAGGCATTTTATGGAAAAAACACCGATTTTAATGTTTCCGGAGCTGCTACATATCGCCTAACAGCAAAATATAAAGAACGTGGAATATATAGCTTCTGTATGTGTCCCGGAGGAAAAGTTATTGCCGCAAGTAGCGGTTTTGGACAAGTAGTTACAAACGGGATGAGCTATTCTTTACGCGATAATAACTTTAGCAACAGTGCAATAGTAGCAACCTTAAATGAAAACGATTATGGAACAGGAATTTTTGCGGCTATGGATTTTCAAGAGACCTTAGAAAAAAAATGTTTTAATCCTGATTTACCTTATCATGCTCCATCACAGAATGCCGAAGATTATCTAAATAATACTACCTCAAAAAAAGTTAGAACAAATTCCTATCGTCCGGCAATCTATAACGCAAATCTAAACGATTTTTTCTCAAAATCCATTAATTCAGCATTGAAAGCTGGATTATACAAATTTGAAAAAACAGCTCCCGGCTTTATTAAAAATGGAGTCTTGATTGCTCCGGAAACAAGAACTTCCGCACCTGTAAGAATTCTTCGTGACAGAGAAAAATTTAATTCAATCGGATTAGACAATTTTTATCCGATAGGAGAAGGTTCAGGATATGCCGGAGGTATTATCTCAAGTGCAGTTGACGGTTACAAAGTTGGAAAAATATTTCAAAAATAATTTGGAGGAATTTTGAAAAAAATCTATTTGATTGGAATTATATTTTTATTAACAATAAATTTGTTTAGTTTAGGTGCATTCAATGGAATGAACGGTAGAAATCATCCTGAAATTAAATGGTTAGAAATTGAATCGGAAAACATACGCGTTGTATATCATCAACCACTTAAAACCGAAGCAGAGTTAGCTATAAAGTTTGGTGAAGCAGCTTATCAAGCTTTGGCAAAATCTTATGGTAATCGCCCGGATAAGAAAATACTGATTTATATCTCTGACCAAGATGATATTGCAAATGGTGCTACTGTTTTTGATGAATATTT
>JAMOPB010000096.1 GCA_027064945.1 Candidatus Cloacimonadota bacterium | reverse complement strand
ATACCGGCTATGGTAATGATTGATGCAGTAGCAAGATTATTACCCGGTGTATTAGGCGATATTGAATCAGCTTTAAGCGATTCACATCAAGATACACTTTTGGGCTGTCCCCATTACACAAGACCGGCTATCTTCATTGATATGAAAGTTCCTGAAGTATTAACTTCCGGAAATCATAAAAAGATAGATGAATGGCGCCAAAAAAAATCGGAGGAGATTACTAAAAAAAATCGACCTGATCTTTGGGAAAAATATCAAAAGGATAATAATGAATAAAATATACCTTGGACTTGTCCATTATCCAATAAATAACAAATTTGAAGAAGTAGTAACTACTTCCATCACAAACTTGGATATTCATGACATTGCCCGTAGTTGCACAACTTTCGGAGTTGATAAATATTTCGTTATTAACCGTTTAGAATCTCAAAAAGAGATGTTGATGCGAATCTTGGATTTTTGGAAATCATCCTTAGCAAACGAGTATAATCCTGATAGAGTAACCGCTTTATCATTGATTGAATATGCTAAAGATATCCAAGATGCTGTAGAAAAGATATATAATCAGGAAGGAGAATATCCTCTATTAATTACAACTACTGCTGCAAAACTAGATAATCAAATAGATTTTGCAGATCTTAGTAATATTAACAAACCAATTTTGTTACTATTTGGAACAGGAAATGGTTTAACAAAAGAGGTTCACGAACTTGCAGACTACATACTAAAACCCATTGCGGGATATGGTGAATACAATCACCTTTCAGTCCGCAGTGCAGTTGCAATTATTCTGGATAGGATTCGTTCCGACAAATAAAAGGAGGGACAACATGGATGTTGTACAACTAGTAGGAAAAGAACAGTTAAGAACTGACCACCCTGAATTCAATGTGGGTGATACAGTAAAAGTGCATTATAAAATCAAAGAAGGTTCAAAGGAAAGAATTCAAGTTTTCCAAGGAATCGTAATTCAAAAACGTGGAGCTAAGATCTCTTCAACTTTTACAGTACGTAAAATGAGCCAAGGTATTGGCGTTGAAAGAATCTTCCCTACACATACACCAAATATCGACAAAATTGAAGTTGTTAGATTTGGTCGTGTTAGAAGAGCAAAACTCTTTTATCTTCGTGAGGCTAAAGGTAAGGCTGCGAGAGTTAAAGAGAAAAAAAGATATTAATAAATTAAAAAGGGAGTCAAATTTGACTCCCTTTTTTTTTATTTAACCAATTTATTTAAATTCCTAATTCCCTAACAACTTCTTGGTGGATTCTTTTAATTTCCGATTTATAAATTCCCAACTTCTTAGCAATCTCCATAATTCGTTCATGCTCATCTGCACCTAAATGTCCGTCAGCATAAGCACAATAAAAGCACAATCGCAATAAATATGAGCGTTTAGCGGAATTGTTCCTATAAACCATGTCAATTATTCGAATAATATTATCCAAATCCGTTCTATTTTCTTCATAATCTTTTTTCATACGTTCAAATACATTTGTAACAATCTCATTTTCTAACTGACCAAAATCGGTCAACTTAACAAATTCATACGGTCTTTGCTCAAGTTGAAAAATCAGATCCGAAATAATTCGCTTTTTTACAGTTTCGGAAATTTCTTTTCCTGCTGATGCAACATAAATAAGTAAAGCCATGCTACTGATTACTAAAGAGAATTCCCCAAACTCCTCCTCTTCTTTTTCATTATGTGGGATATAAACTTCAGAATCGAAAAATGCTTCTAGAAAATCCTGATTATGAACTTCCCTACTAGCAATTGATATGCTATTCTCAATTTTCTTAGACCAACGTGCCATCATTCCTCCTACTTATCTGGATCAATACTGCATAATAGGAAAAAATAATAGTAATAAAACCTACCATTATTTCCTGCTGATTTTCGAATTTACAAGTTTTAAAAGTTCTTTATTTTCCGTTCCATATCTCGCAATTGAGTTTTTTTCTGAAGATCATCCCGTTTATCATAATTCTTTTTCCCTTTTGCAACGGCAAGTGTTACTTTTGCTAAACCGGCAGAATTAATATAGAGATTTTTTGGAATAAGAGTTAGTCCTTTTTCTTCTACTTTCTTTCTAAGTTTTTCAATTTGTCTCTTTTGCAAAAGAAGCTTCCTTTTTCTTTCAGGATCATGATTGTTGTAGCTGGCTTCGGTAAAGATGCTAATATGCAAATTATATAACCAAATCTCATTGTTTTCTATTCGTGCATAGCTGTCTTTAAAGCTGATATTACCATTGCGAATAGATTTTATCTCCGATCCTTGCAGAACAATTCCTGCTTCCATTTCTTCTATAAGAAAATATTCTCGTAATGCTTTTTTATTTTTAAATGTTTTCATTTCAACCTCAAACATTAAGTTAAAGTTACCAGTCATCTTGTCAATCTGTTTTAGCTTAATAATGTGATTATAAAAGAATTGACAAATAACGCTAATAAAATAATCAAGAGTTTTCAGAAATTAATTTTTATATATAAGCTATTGAGGTTCTAATGAATATTATTTATGTGTGCATGACCGTATTTGTATTATCTTTTCTTACGGTTTATTCACTCACTCCAGTGATTATGAATTTTGCTCTAAAAGTGAATTTCGTAGATAATCCAAATGAAAGGAAGATTCATAAAAAAGCAATTCCATTACTTGGTGGAGTAGCTGTTTTTTTAGGTTTCATATTATTATTTCTATATCTAATCATAACCAAACAAAGAGCTATTGATTTACCTTTATTGGGTTATCTGGCAGGTGCTATCATAATTGTATTAGTTGGAGTGATAGATGATAGACGCGGTATGATACCGATTGTAAAACTATTAGGGCAATTGGCAGCTTGCCTGGCTTTTGTTTCAACGCATGACCTATTTAATCTGTTTGGTCCATTCTATATCACACTTCCATTAATCATTGTATGGATGGTTGGCTTAATGAATGCATTAAATTTCTTGGATAATATGGATGGAATAATCACGGGAATGTCAGGTATTTTAGCTTTAGGATTTTATGCAATCGGCTTTTTAAGCAAAACTCCTTTGTTAGCTCATCAAGCAGATTTCATTTCACTTTTGTCTTTGATTTTTGCCGGTTCTGTTTTTGGATTTTTGCCATACAATTTTAATCCTGCAAAAATATTTTTAGGTGATGCCGGAAGTATGTTCATTGGCTATTTTCTTTCAACAATGGGAATTTTAGCCGGTCAACTTGCATCAGATAGTTTGGGTGGGAACAAATTATTTTTCCTATTGCCTGTATTACTTTTAAGTT
>JAMOPB010000095.1 GCA_027064945.1 Candidatus Cloacimonadota bacterium | reverse complement strand
CATACTGCCTTTTGGGAACTGATTATCAGCTTGATGTTTTTTTGCTTCTTCAACAGTAAGAGTATCAAGATCGCTTTGGTTTTCTTTACCAAAGTTGATAGCTACTTTTTCTACTCCTGTAAGAATCACTAACAAATCAGCGTCGATTTTTCTAGCTAAAAGAGCAGAAGCATAATCTTTATCGATTACTGCATCTAATCCTTCAAAATGACCATTTTCATCAACATAGTAAGGAATTCCACCACCGCCACAAGCAATAACGATTTTTCCTTCATCAACTAATTCTTTTATTGTTGTAGCTTGCAAGATGTCGATTGGTTTTGGGCTGGCAACTACTTGGCGATATCCACGTCCTGAATCTTCTATCATAGTCCAACCATATTCTTTTGCATATTTTTCTGCGTTTTCTTTATCGAAGAAAGGTCCTACAGGTTTTGAAGGATCAGAAATACTAGGATCATTTTTATCAACTTGAACTTGTGATACAATTGTAATTACATTTCTATCAATTTTATGATCTCTTAGTTTATTTTGCAAACTTTGCTCGATCATATATCCCATTGTGCCTTCTGTAGCAGAATTTAGTACACCAAGAGGAAGTGGAGAAATACCTTTTTCGATTCCCGCTAATTGTTGGATGAGTAAATTTCCCACTTGAGGACCGTTTCCATGAGTGATTGCAAGTTTATAACCACGCTCAATTAATTCTACAACACCACCTAAACTATCACGAGTGTTTTTGAACTGCTCTGTGATTGTTCCTTTTTGTCCAGCTGCGATAATAGCGTTTCCGCCTAAAGCTAATACTGCTTTCTTTGCCATAATTCCTCCGATTATTTTTTTGATTTTTAATTTTTTTTGTTATAAATACAAAGTGAATGAACAGAAAAAGTTAAGCAGGATATTCACGTCAAATAATAAAAGAATTGTAATAGGGAAAATGTTATAAAAATTTTATTTCCGAATTAAAAGTTATTGATTATAAGTAAAAAAAAAGAGCCTTCCAAAGAAGGCTCCATAGTTTATATATGCGATTAGAATTTAAAATCATCAAGAATCTGAGCTAATGTCGGTGATCCAATTTCTTGAAGTTCATAACCAACTTGCACAGCAGGATGCTTGATTTTCACAATACGGCGTAAATCGATAGGTGTGCCTATTACAACAACGTCACATTCCGCTTTATTGATAGTTGCTTCCAAATCTTTTATCTGCTGTTCTCCATATCCCATTGCAGGTAATAAAATTCCTATATCAGGATATTTTTCATAAGTATCAGCTATTGTTCCTACAGCAAAATCTCTTGGATCAACTAAATCGATTGCTCCATATTTTTCCGCTGCCACAACTCCGGCACCATATTGCATCTCTCCGTGTGTAAGAGTTGGACCATCTTCTACCACTAATACTTTTGCTCCTTTGATTAGATCAGGATTATCTACTGTCAGTGGAGAAGCTCCATCCACAACAATCGCTTCCGGATTAATTTTTCTGATATTATCACGTACAATCTGAATTCCTTCGGGATCCGCTGTATCTATCTTATTGATAACAATAACATCAGCATTAACAAGATTAGTTTCACCGGGATAATAAGTTAATTCATGATTTGGTCGATGCGGATCGACAACTACTATATCAAGTTTTTTGTCAGAGGTATAGAAAGGAGTATCATTATTTCCACCATCCCAGATGATTACATCAGCTTCCTTTTCTGCTTCGCGAACAATTGCTTCATAATCTACTCCGGCATAAATTACACTTCCCATTGCGATGTGAGGTTCATATTCTTCCATTTCTTCGATAGTACATTTATGTTTTTCCAAATCTTCCAAGCTGGCAAATCTTTGAACTTTTTGTGCAGCTAAATCACCATAAGGCATTGGATGACGAATGGAAACAACTTTTAATCCACGAGATTTTAGTTCTTTTACAACTCGGCGAGTAGTCTGACTTTTTCCACAACCTGTTCGAATAGCACAAATGGTTATAAGCGGTTTTGTGGTTTTGATCATACTGTGTTTCATTCCCATAAGAATAAAATCAGCACCGATAGCATTAACCAATGAAGCATTGTGCATTACACGCTCATGCGGAACATCACTATAAGCGAATACAACTTGATCAACGTCGTACTTTTTGATCAAATTTACTAACTCTGCTTCGTCAAAGATCGGGATACCTTCGGGATATAATTTTCCGGCTAACTCAGCTGGATACTTTCTTCCGTCAATGTCCGGGATTTGTGTAGCTGTAAAAGCAACTACTTCAAAATCATCATTGTCACGATAATAAGTATTGAAATTGTGAAAATCTCTACCTGCTGCTCCCATAATGAGTACTTTTTTCTTCATTCTTTACCTCCATGTTTCTTTTTGATATAGTATGTCAAACATATCAAAAGCTGAGAAATTCAAGAACTAAGTCAAGATATTTCATAATATTAAGTCCAAAATAATAATTTGCTTTACTAATGAATCGGATTAAATTTTTTAGCATTATAGAAAGAAATTAGGAGGATACTAATGTTATCAAGAGAAAAAGTACAAGAAGTACTTGATAAAGTACGTCCATCATTGCAAGCCGATGGCGGTGATTGTGAATTGATTAATGTACGTGAAGATGGCGTTGTAGAGGTTAGATTGCAAGGTGCTTGTGGCAGTTGCCCAATGAGCACATTAACTCTAAAAGCCGGTATCGAAAGAGTAATGAAAGAAGAAATACCTGAAGTTAAAGAAGTAATTTCAGTTTAATTTATATAGGGTGGTTTTCCACCCTTTTTCGATAATTTCGCAAAATTGGAAGAAATAGAAAAATTCATGGAATTTTGAATTTTGTAGTAAATGATAGATAGAAAGTTTGCATATTTTAACAATTTCTTTAAACTTCAATATTTTTTTGCGAGTTATCCTAAAATTTGATGAGGAATTATCATGAAATTAAAACATTATACAGAAGTAGAATTGGAAGACGTGACAATGGAAGGCGCTGAAGGCGCTAAGATTCGTTGGTTGATTTCTGAAAAAGATGGTGCACCAAATTTTGCAACAAGATTGTTTGAAGTTGCTCCGGGAGGTCATACTCCTTATCATACACATAGCTGGGAGCATGAAAATTTTATTGTAGAAGGTGAAGGTGCATTGATGACGGAAGAAGGAGATAAACCTTTTAAAAAAGGTGATTTTATCTATGTGCCTCCGCAATATAAGCATGCTTATAAGAATACAGGAAATTCTGTATTGAAATTTTTATGCATGATTCCCAATCCGGAACCTAAAAAGAAAAAGAAAACAACAGTGAATCCATTTGCAAGTGGTGTAGCAAATAATTGCTAACTATTGTTATTTGGATTAAGGAGAAAATATATGAAACAAGAAATGAAGAAATTTTTCCAAGATTTGGTTGAAGCTCCAAGTCCTTCCGGATTTGAACAACCTGCTCAAGAAGTTTATCGTAACTTTGTTGATGAATATGCTGATGAAGTAAAAACTGATGTGCATGGTAATGTTATAGCCTTGAAAAAAGGAACCGGTAATTTAAGATTTATGGTAGTTGGACATGCTGACGAAATTGGATTAATGGTTAATTATATTGATGACAACGGATTTATCCGTTTCTTACCTATTGGTGGAATTGATATCGGCTTATTACCGGGTTCACGCGTAGATATTTATGGTAAAGATAATAAACTTTATCGTGGCGTGATTGGTAGAAAACCTATTCATCTTCTAAAACCTGAGGAGCGTACTAAAGCTGCTAAATTAGAAGATCTTTGGATCGATTTCGGTGCGAAAGATAAAGAAGATGCAATGTCAAAAATTTCTATCGGTGATCATATCACATTCTCAAAAGGAATGGAAATGCTTTCCGAGGATATCGTAACTACTAAAGCTACAGATAATAAAGCAGGCGTTTATATAGTTGCTGCTATCTTAAAAGAATTGGCTAATGAAGAAGTTGCTGCAAATATCTATAGCGTATCTGCTGTTCAAGAAGAAGTTGGATTACGTGGTGCTACTACTTCTGCTTTCGGTATCGATCCTCACGTGGGAATCGCAATTGATGTAACTCATGCTACTGATTATCCGGGAATGAACAAAGGTTTGCACGGTGATGTAAGCTTAGGAAAAGGTCCTGCTGTTTCTGTAGGTGCAAATATTAATCCTAAAGTATTTGAATTATTAAAGAAAGCTGCGGAAAATGCTAAAGTTGATATTCAAATTGAAGCAGCTCCAAGAGCTACAGGTACTGATGCAAATGCTATTCAGGTAAATCGATCAGGAGTGGCTGCAGGACTTATTAGCATTCCAAACAGATATATGCATACTCCAAACGAAGTAATATCTCTTTCTGACGTTGAAGATTCAGTTAAATTATTGGTTGAATTTATTCGTTTGATTGATGATAATACCGATTTTATTCCTAGCGTATAACTTACTACATTAGAATTGATTAAGGCCAATCTTCGGATTGGTCTTTTTTTATCTAATGATTTTTATGAATAGTTATTTTTGGGAATTAATCATTACAAATTAAATATTTGGTATTGAATTCTAAGAAAAATTTGTTAGATGTGAAAATAAAATCTTTACATCAATGACAAACTTACAAAAAGTATGTGCTGATGTTAAAAAATGGAATGATGGCTTCCGTAACGTATTCTACCATAATTTGTTATGAGATTATAGATGCTTGCGATTTACCTTTGTTCCCTTTTTGCTTAAATCGACATTAATAATTGTTATGATATTTTTTTAATAATAAATGGAAAACAGATCATGAGGATTTTATGATAGAAGTAAAGAATCTTACTAAAAGTTTTAAACAGAAAAATGGAGAAGTATTTAATGCTGTAGATGATGTCTCTTTTATCGCACATAAAGGAGAAATTGTTGTTTTGCTTGGTGTGAATGGAGCAGGTAAAACTACTACAATGAGAATGCTTTCTACCGTTTTAAAACCAAATTCGGGAACAGCAATTATTGAAGGTAATGATGTTCTTTTGCAGCCACAAAAAGTGCGAGCAAATTTAGGATTTCTTTCCGGTGATACTGGATTATATGCAAGATTAACCGGTAGAGAAATTATTACATATTTTGGTAGATTGTATGATGTAGATGATGTAACAATTAAAAACAGAATTAAGAATCTATCTGAATTGCTCGATATGAATGATTTTTTAGATAAAAAAATCGATATGCTTTCAACCGGTATGAAACAAAAAGTTTCAATCGCAAGGTCAATCATTCATGATCCTCCGGTGATGATTTTTGATGAACCAACCAGTGGATTAGATATCTTAACTGCAAAAAATATTATAGATTTTATCCATAAATGTAAAGATGATGGGAAATGTGTTTTGTTCTCAACACATATTATGCGTGAAGCAGAAAGAATTGCTGATAAAATTGTAATGATTCATAAGGGATCAATCTTGGCTGAAGGTAGCTGGAAAGAATTGCAAGAACAAACAGGAAAGCGTGATTTGGATGATATATTTATTCATTTTGTAGATCAACAAAAAGAATCTGAAGGAGCTGCTGATGAATTTTAAGAAAATATTAACAATTTATAAAAAAGAGATGCTTGATATTTTGCGCGATAAGCGTACTGTGCTTTCGGCAATTGTTGTCCCTATTATCTTATATCCGCTTCTTATCATAGGAATGTCATCTTTAATGAGTAGGCAAGAGCAGAAAATTGAAAATCAATCGGCAACGATATATATCGATAACCAAGTTAAAGATAATAATTCTGCAAAAATAACTGAGGCTCTTGCATCTGCAAAAAATATTCAAATAATGAATGAAGTAGATGATCCTTTTGCGTTATTGGACGAAAATTTGGTAAAAGCGGTTTTAACTATTTCAGATAGTATTTCTGATACAGGATATCAGATTATAAAAGTAAAAATATCCTATAATGCATCAGATGAAAAAGCAACAAGTCTGTTTAGCCAAATTAATAAAGTTATTCAAGAAGTGAAAGATGATATTGTAGGCGAAAGACTAAAAGAGATTAATATAGCGAGTGACATTTTAAATGCAGTGGAAGTGCTGGAAGATAATGTAGCACCACCTGAGCAGATGTTTGGTTTCTTTATTGGGAAAATATTACCTTATCTGCTGATTATGATGATTATTAGCAGTGGAGCTGTGGTTGCTTCCGATCTGGTTGCCGGTGAAAAAGAACGTGGTACTTTAGAAACAATTTTAGTAAGTGCAGCTTATCGAAACGAATTAGTTTTTGGAAAATATCTTACTATCATTACCATTTCGTTTATTACGATTTTTTTGAATTTGTTTAGCATGTATATTTCCATTCAGCACATGCTTAGTCAGAGTGGTTTAGAACTTGAAAATGTAGATCTTCCTATTGGAAATTTTGCATTAATTCTTGTAGCAATGTTACCGCTTGTAACTTTGATTGCTGCAATTTTGCTTTCTATAAGTACATTTAGTAGGAATATTAAAGAAGCACAAAGTTATCAAATGCCACTTATGTTGGTAGGAATGATGGCTGCAATGATAAGTATGTTCCCTGCCTTCGAATTAAATGTGGGAATGGCGCTTATTCCTATTGTGAATATTGCTCTTCTCTTCAAAGATATAATGATGAATAATTTTAATTTGAATCTCTTCCTCATTGTAGTTGGTTCAACTTTGTTTTTAGATCTGATTGCAATCTATTTTTCTGTAAATCTGTTCAACAATGAATCAATTTTATTTCGAACTTCAGATGAAAAATCATTAAAGTTTTGGGGAAAAGGAAGTAAAAACGTATTTAGTGAACAATTTATGACACTTTACTTTATAGCAATCTTGGTAATTTTTTATTATATCGGTAGCAGGTGGCAAATGGAAAATATAACAATGGGTTTGATTAAATCTCAGTTAATTATCATTGCTTTGCCGGTTCTTCTAATCTTGAGATTCTCAAAATCCGATATAAAAAAATCTTTACGTTTACAAAATACAAATGTCAAAAATTATTTCGTCCCGATTTTAGCTTCCATACCGGTTGTGATAGTAGCGGCGATTATTTCTCAAGTGATAAATTTGATATATCCTTTTCCAGAGAGCTATTTGGAAAACTTACAGAAAATTATTAATATGAGTGATTTTCCTCTTTGGAAAAATATTTTGATCATAGCTGTCTTACCTGCTATCTGCGAAGAATTGATGTTTAGAGGTTTTATTATTCGAGGTTTTGAAAAACGTGGATTTTGGAATGCAATAATTATCACTGCATTCTTATTTGCAGTGCTTCATTTAGATCCATTTCGCTTCATTCCTGTTGGTTTGTTAGGGATTTGGATGGGATATTTATTACTGAAAACCGGTAGTATTTTTGTTCCAATGCTGGCACATGCACTAAATAATACGTTAGCAGTTCTGTTAAGCCGAGATTATATTCCATTTATCGGGAAAATCGCTGAAGATGGAGAATTGCCTTATTGGTCAATTATTCCGGCTTTGATAATCATCTATGTTATCTATCTTTGGGTAGAGAAAATAAATTTAAAAATTGAAAGAGGAGAATAATAATTATGTGTGGTATTGTAGGATATTTAGGAAAAAGAAATGCAACCCCAATCATTATAGAGGGTTTAAAAAGATTAGAATATCGAGGATATGATAGTTCTGGAATTGCAATAATTCCCGATAAAGAGATTAAAGTATATAAAGAATCCGGAAGAATTACAGAATTGGAAAGAGTGTTACCAACTCCCAAAGAAAGTAGCTCAAATATTGGTATAGCACATACTCGCTGGGCTACTCATGGAGAACCAAGTAAGAAAAATGCACATCCGCATCTTTCGCATAATGGTAAAATTGCTGTAGTTCATAATGGAATTATTGAAAACTATGTAGCATTAAGAAAACAATTGGTTAAAGAAGGTTATGAAATTGTTAGTGATACTGACTCAGAAATCTTAGCTCATTTAATCGAGTATTTCTATAAGAAAGATGGCGATATTACAATTGCTGTACAAAATGCATTGAAATTGGTAGAAGGTACTTTTGGCATTGCGGTGATTAATCAAGATAATCCTAAGCAGATTGTTGCTGCTCGACGTGGAAGTCCGCTTATCTTAGGAATTGGCGATGATGAATTTTTTGTTACTTCAGATGTTGGTGCCACAATAATTCATACAAAACAAGTTATTTATTTGCATGATAATGAAATTGCTACAATCGATAGAGATGGATATGAAATTATCACTTTGATGAATAATAAAGTGGAAGCTATTATTTCGGAAGTTGATTGGGATATTTCAGCTGTTGAAAAAGGCGATTATGATTCTTTTATGATTAAAGAAATTTTCGAACAACCAATTTCTGTAGAAAATGCTTTTAGAGGGCGTTTATCTGAAAAACTTTCAACAACTAGATTAGGTGGATTGAATATTCCAAATAGTGAATTGAGAAAAGTTAAGAAAATACAAATTGTTGCTTGCGGAACATCTTGGCATGCCGGTTTAATAGGTAAACACCTCATAGAAAAACTTGCAAGAATTCCGGTGGAAGTTGAATATGCAAGTGAATATCGTTATAGAAATCCAATAATAGAGGAAGATACTTTGGTTTTTGTGATTTCTCAAAGCGGTGAAACTGCTGATACACTTGCTGCATTGCGTGAAGCTCAAGCAAAAGGCGCAAAAGTGTTGGGAATAACCAATACTGTGGGAAGTACTATCGCACGTGAAAGCGATGGTGGCTCTTATATTCACTGTGGAAGCGAAATTGGTGTTGCATCTACTAAGGCATTTACATCACAAGTTACTGTGCTTACTTTATTGGCAATTTTACTTGGAAGAATGCATCATACCTCACCTACAGATGGCTTGCGATATATTAAAGAACTTTATAATATTCCTGATAAAATTAAGAAAATTTTAGACCAAAACGATAAAATAGAAGCAATTGCTGAAACTATTAAAGATTCAACAAATGCATTATATTTGGGACGTGGAGTGAATTATCCTGTTGCACTGGAAGGAGCTTTGAAGTTAAAAGAAATCTCTTACATCCATGCTGAAGGTTATCCTGCGGCAGAGATGAAACATGGTCCTATTGCTTTGATTGATGAATCTATGCCTGTTATTGCTATTGCCCTTAAAGATAGTATTTATGACAAAATTATCTCTAATTTGGAAGAGGTGAGAGCTCGTAACGGAAGAATTATTACTATCGCTACAGAAAATGATGACCGCGTAAAAGAATTCAGCGAAAATGTAATTTATATCCCGGATACCGAAAGTATTTTCCAACCACTTTTATCTGTTATTCCTATGCAGTTATTAGCTTATCATGTAGCAAAAAAACGTGGATTGGATGTTGATAAACCTCGAAACTTAGCAAAAAGTGTTACTGTGGAATAAATGAAAGGTCGAGATCTTAAAATCACCGGATTGGTTTTGCGGAAAACAAACTTCCGCGAAACCAGTGTGATTTTGGATGTACTTACTCCAGATCTGGGGAAAATAGCTGTTATAGCTAAAGGCGCCAGAAATACTAAAAGTGATTTGGTTGGTAATCTGGATTTGTTAAATGAAATAAATTTTGATCTTTATGTAAAAGCACAATCTGATTGGTATTTAGTTAAATCTGCTGATGTTATAAAAACTCATCTCTACGAAATAAATTTTAATACTTCCTTATTAATGCAAGCCGCAACGGAAATAATTCGCCAATTACATATTCCACCGGAAGATTATGAGCAAATATACAATCTAATGCACAGTTTTTTATATTATATCCCGCAAATTAAAAATAATGGAATTGCAATTTTTTGGCGTTTTCTTTTAAGATTGATGATAATTTTGGGAATAGAATTGGATACTGACAGATGTGTTATATGTAATAAACCAAAAAAAAATTATTCCGCTTTTTCAATTCAGTCACATGGACTTATTTGCTCTGATTGTTATAGACCTTCTCTTGCTGAGGCTTGGAGTAAACCCCAAGAGATTACTTTTATCATGAAAAATATTATGCAAATCGGAAATTTTTTGGAAGATATAAAAATGAATTCACTTTCAATTAAACAAATAAATAAATTATTTTTAGATCATTTAGAAGAACATTTTAATAAAAAATTCTACTTAAAGTCCCTTCAAATATACAAATAGGGATATTTGTAATAATTATGTCTTGATTGTAAAAAATACCATTCAATTTAATTAGATTGACACAATAAGGCTAATAGAAATTAATACTGAACAGAATTCAGAATAAGGATATAATGTTATAAGTGTATGAGGAAATGCATTATGTATTATTCATAAAGAGAACATGGAGGAAACATGTTTCCAAAACTAAAAATAGGTGATTTAATAGCCAATGTACCAATAATACAAGGCGGAATGGGTGTAGGAGTATCAGTGTCCGGTTTAGCTGCAGCTGTAGCAAATGAAGGTGGAATAGGTGTGATATCATCTGTTGCTTTAGGGGCATTGCAAAATGCAAAAACAAAATTAAAAAGCCAAAATTTACAAGCTTTAAGAAATGAAATTGCTAAAGCCAAATCAATGACTTCCGGAATTTTAGGAATGAACGTAATGGTTGCTGCTACAGATTTTGAAGATCTGATATTAACAGGTATAAAGTCTAAAATCGATATCATTTTTATCGGTGCAGGACTTCCAACAAAGCTTCCAAAAATTTTTAATAAAGAATACAAAGAAAGTATCAAAACCAAATTAGCTCCGATTGTTAGTTCAGCAAGAGCAGCAAAACTAATTTTTAAGACTTGGGAGAAAAAATATAATTTTGTTCCCGACGCAGTAGTTGTAGAAGGGCCAAAAGCCGGAGGACATCTTGGCTTTAGCGTGGAACAAATTAATGATCCGAACTATAGTTTGGAGAAAATTATTCCCGAGGTTGTGGAATTTATTTTGCCATTCAAAGAAAAATATAATAAAGATATTCCCATTATAGCAGGGGGTGGAATTTTTAGTGGTGAAGATATTAAAAAGATCATGGAACTTGGCGCAGATGGCGTTCAAATGGGTAGCCGTTTTGTTGCTACAAATGAATGTGATGCTTCTATTGAGTTTAAACAACAATATGTTGATTGTAAAAAGGAAGATATTGACTTGATAAAAAGTCCTGTTGGTTTACCTGGCAGAGCCATTTTTAATAAATTCTTAAAACAAGTTAAAGAAAAAAAACGTAAACCGGTTAATTGTCCTTGGCATTGCCTTAAAAGTTGCAAGATGAATGATTCTATGTATTGCATTGCAGACGCATTGACTAATGCTTGCAAAGGTAAGATAGATGATGGATTTTGTTTTGCCGGTGCAAATGCTTACAGAATTAATAAAATCGTTTCGGTTAAAGAATTAATATCTGAATTAAGAGCAGGATTTTTAAATTCAAAGAGATAATAAAAAAAATCGCAATAAATGAAGAGGAAGATTTTTTATAAAATCTTCCTCTTTTCTTTTGGTATGAATCGCTTTCTTTTCATAGAGAATTCGTATAAACCTCTAAACTAATTGACAATCAATACTAACTTTTCTGGTTTGTACTAATTATATAATGTATAAGAAACGATGAGAAATTTTCATACAAAATAGAAATTACAAGAAGGTAACGACATGTTAAAAAAAATAATAAGTAAATTTATCGGTAACAAAAAC
Source organism: Candidatus Cloacimonadota bacterium (assembly GCA_027064945.1). GTDB lineage: Bacteria > Cloacimonadota > Cloacimonadia > Cloacimonadales > TCS61 > DAOWES01. The sequence continues at coordinate 5,288 of JAMOPB010000095.1, read as the reverse complement.
GAACGTGAATTAAATAAAATCGCTCCAATTATAGATGAAATTAAAAAAATCTATCCAACTTTAGGCGAATTGAGCGATGAACAATTAAGAGCTAGGGTAAATGAAATAAAATCTGATATTCAAACGAGTATTGTAGAATTAGATGAAGAACTCGAAGAACTTTCCAAAAAATATCAATTAGAACAAAATGATAATAAACGTGATAGCATCGGTAATGTAATAGATAAAAAAAGTGAACAATTAAAAGCTCTTAAACAAGAGAAACTTGATGAATATTTACCTGAAGTGTTTGCGATAGTGAAAGATACATGCCGCAGATTATTGGGCTATGAATATGAAGTGAGAGGAGAACCTGCAACTTGGGATATGGTTCCTTTTGATGTTCAATTAATCGGTGGAGTTGTTCTTCATAAAGGAATGATTGCGGAAATGGCAACTGGTGAAGGTAAGACTTTAGTCGCTACAATGCCTCTTTTCTTAAATGCGTTATTAGGTAAAGGTGTACATTTAATTACTGTGAACGATTATCTTGCTCAGCGTGATGCCGAGTGGATGAGCCCTATTTTTGAGTTTCATGGTTTGACAGTTGGCTGTAATGTAACCGGAATGTCTTCTCAACAAAAACGAGAAGCCTACAATATGGATATCACTTACGGTACAAATAGTGAATTTGGTTTTGATTATCTTCGTGATAATATGGCAACTACTGTTGATATGTTAAGTCAAAGAGAATTGCAATATGCCATTGTGGATGAGGTTGATAGTGTTCTTATTGATGAAGCTAGAACGCCTTTGATTATTAGTGGACCAGTTCAGGAAAGTAAGAACTTTTTCAAAGAATTTAAACCGATTATTCAAAAATTAGTTTCTACTCAAAATGCAATGATCCAAAGACTTATTCGGGAAGCTAAGCAGATGTTGGAAAATGAAAATGCTAATCCTGATGATTTAGGTATAACGTTATTAAAAATAAAGCGTGGAGCTCCTAAAAATAAATTTTTTGCTAAGATGATGAAAGATGGTGCCGTTAAAAAAATGGTAGATGATTATGAAGGTTATTATTTACGTGATAAAAAAATGCATGAAATCGACGCTGAGCTTTTTTATGTAGTTGAAGAACGTCAAAACAGTGTAGAACTATCTGAGAAAGGTAATAATTTCGTAGCCGGTAATGATCCTGATCTATTTATTATGGAAGAATTGGATGAGTTACTGAAAAATGTCGATGAAGATGAAACATTATCTTTTGGTGAAAAAGTTAAACAAAAAGAAATTCTTACTAATAAATTTTTAGATAAAAATGAAAAACTTCATAATATCAAACAACTACTTAAAAGTTACACACTTTTTGAAAAAGAAGTCGATTATGTGGTTGTTGATAACAAAGTTAATATTGTTGATGAATTTACCGGTCGTATGATGCCTGGTCGTAGATTTAGCGATGGCTTGCATCAAGCTCTTGAAGCTAAAGAAAATGTGAAAATTGAAGAAGCTACTCAAACTTATGCTACTATCACTTTGCAAAATTATTTCCGTATGTACGACAAACTTGCCGGTATGACGGGTACTGCTGTAACTGAAGAAGCAGAATTCCAAGAAATTTATAAATTATCCGTTGTAGAAATTCCTACAAATTTACCAATCTCAAGAATTGATCATGATGATGTGATCTATCTTACTAAAAATGAAAAATACAAAGCAATTATTGATGAGATAAAATATTGGTATGAAACAGGAAAACCGGTTTTAGTCGGTACTGTGTCTGTGGAAGTATCCGAGACCCTTAGTCGTTTGTTACGCCGTTCAAAAATTCCTCATAATGTGTTGAATGCAAAATATCACGAACAAGAAGCTGATATTATAAAAAATGCAGGTCAACCAGGTGCTGTAACAATTGCTACCAATATGGCCGGACGTGGAACAGATATCAAATTGGGTAATGGTGTTATCACAAAACCTAAAAACGAATATTTGGGCTTGAATAAGAAAACTTCTGAAGATTATCCATTTGGAAGACCTGTTGATGGTTTACATGTTATCGGTACGGAACGCCATGAATCTCGTCGTATTGACCGCCAATTGCGAGGTCGTGCAGGTCGTCAGGGTGATCCGGGAACATCACGTTTCTATCTTTCTTTAGAAGATGATTTGATGCGTTTGTTTGCTCCGGATCGTTTAGCGCCTATGATGACAAAACTTGGTCTTTCTGAAGGAGATGCGATTATTCATCCTTGGATGACTAGCGCTGTTGGAAAAGCCCAACAAAAAGTGGAAAGCTATAACTTTGAAATTCGTAAACAATTGATAAAGTACGATGAAGTGATGAACAAACAACGTGAAGTTATCTACAATTACAGAAGAAATGTGCTAAAAGGTTATGATCTAAGTGCAGAAATTATTGATATGATAAAAGATACAATCGAAGATATGGTTCTGGATGTTATTGGCGATGAACGCTATCCTGAAAATTGGGATTATGAAGCTATTTGTAATTGGCTAAGAACTAACCTAAATGTTGTGATAGATCCAAAAGAAATTACTACTGACCATCCTAAACCGGATTCTTTGGTCTTAAATGTTCAGGATATTGTTTTAGATGCTTATAAAAAGCGTGAAGAAGAATTATCTACAGATCAGATGCGCGAAATTGAAAGACGTGTGCTTATGAGCGTGGTTGATGATCTTTGGAGAGATCATTTGCATGAAATGGATTTATTAAAAGAAGGTATCGGTTTACGTGCTTATGGACAAAAAGATCCTTTGATTGAGTATAAGAAAGAATCTTTCATTTTATTTAATCAATTAGTATTGGATATAAATAAAAATGTAACCAAAAAAGTATTTACTACTTATATAATTGCACCGGAGAATATAGAAGAATTTCTAAGAATGGCACAGCAGAGTCATGCTGAAACTTCTGCTTTCACTAGTACAAAACCACAGTCGGCACCAAGAACAAGTACAAATGCAAAGGATTCACTTGCAAAAATTCAGCCGAGAAGAGTCGAGATGAAAGTAGGAAGAAATGATCCTTGCCCTTGTGGAAGCGGTAAGAAATATAAAAAATGTTGCGGAAAGTTGAACTGATAAAAATTTGTCCTTGTGTTTATTAATAATTTGCGAAAATGTATTAATCAATTACAATATGATAGGGCTAAGAAATAGGAATGAAATTTTCCAACAATAATTATTATCAAATGGAAGGAGAAAAATGTCTAAATCAAAATTTAATGATTTAATAGAAATATTATCAAATGCGAATCCATCTGCAGAAGAGCTTGAAAAGATGGGATTAACGAGGCAAGAATTTGACCTATTCCGAAGTGATTTCGATGTTGATAATATCATCTACAATCGTATTCTTGCTGATGATGAACGAAGAGCTCTTACACCGGAAGCATTTGGTTATTTGTTAGAATTAGTGGAAATAGGTTCAATTAATAAAGAGCAAGCAGAAGATATTATTTTCTTCTCGACTCAACTTTATGATTTTGTTCCTCATAAGATAAATAAAATAATGATGGATGAAATAATTAATTTTGCAAAGTTTTCTGAAGAAATAGTCACATTAAATGATGTTATGGAACTCTTTTTAGTGAAAAAGAATTTTATCCAATTTAAAGGGAATGTAAATTAATATGGGAAAAAATTTAATAATTGTGGAGTCCCCTTCCAAAGCAAAAACCATCGAGAAATTTCTCGGTAGCAACTATGTTGTAAAAGCTTCAATGGGACATCTAAGAGATTTGCCGTCAAAATCTATCGGCGTTGATATTGAAAATAACTTTAAAGCAAAATATGTGACTGACAGAAAGAAAAATAAAATTGTTCAGGAATTAAAAAAATATGCTTCTGAAGCTGATGCAGTTTATTTGGCATCGGATTATGATCGAGAAGGAGAAGCTATTGCCTGGCATTTGGCTCATATTCTAAAAAAAGAGGTAAAAGATAAACCGCTACATAGAATTGTCTTCAATGAAATTACTAAGAATGCAATTAAGAATGCTGTAAATAATCCGGGTGAGATTGACCAAGATATGGTTGATTCCCAACAAGCACGTAGAATTCTTGATAGAATTGTTGGTTACACGCTTAGTCCGATGCTTTGGAAAGTAATTACAAAAAATCTTAGTGCCGGAAGAGTTCAATCGGTTGCTTTACGCATAATTTGCGAACGGGAAGATGAAATTGAAGCTTTCAAATCGGAAGAATATTGGAATATTTACGCTAAGTTATATCGAGATAATTTATCTTCTTTCAAAGCTTCATTAAGTAAATGGCGGGGTGAAATAGCTAAAATTCCAAATAAGGAATCTGCTGATGAAATCTTGAAGCATATTAAAGAAAATGAATTTGTGATATCAGAGCTGAAAGAAACCAGCCGTAAAATTCAACCGGGTCCTTCATATATTACCAGTACGTTGCAGCAAGATGCAGCTCGTTTTCTTGGTTTCTCCGCCAAAAAGACTATGATGATAGCTCAGCAATTATATGAAGGTATTGAAATGGGTGGAGAATCTACCGGTTTAATTACCTACATGAGAACAGATTCATTAAGAATCTCCAAAGAAGCTCTTGCATCTTGTAGGAATTTGATTGTGGAAAGATACGGTGAAAAATTATTAAATCCCAAAGAACGTGTTTTTAAAACTAAATCTAACGCACAAGATGCTCACGAGGCTATCCGCCCTACTGATGCTTATCGTACTCCCAATAAGATTAAATCATATCTCTCCATAGATCAATTGAAATTATATACTCTGATTTGGCAAAAATTTGTCGCAACTCAGATGATTGACGTGATTGTAAAATCGAAAAAATTAGTTATAGATGCGGGCGAAGCTCAATTCACTGCGAATGGATCTACTATTGTGGAGCAAGGTTTTATGCAAGCTTTCCCACATGCAAATGTTTCTACAGGCGAAATGTTAGATCGAGAATACCAAAAGGGCGATAATCTAAAAGCAAAAGATTTGAGCTCCGAACAAAAATTCACTAAACCACCGGCTCGTTATTCAGAAGCGATGTTGATAAAAGAGTTGGAAGCTTTAGGCATCGGCCGACCTTCTACTTATGCATCTATCACAAATACAATTCTTGAGCGTAAATATGTGGAATTGATAAAAAAACGTTTCAAACCAACAGATCTCGGAAGAGTTGTTAATAAATTTTTAGTAGCAAATTTCTCTGATTTCCTAAACGTAGAATTTACAGCTTCTATGGAAAATAACTTGGATGAGATAACTTATGGAAATTTGAAATGGCAGGATATCTTAAAAGAATATTAT
>JAMOPB010000094.1 GCA_027064945.1 Candidatus Cloacimonadota bacterium | reverse complement strand
AAACAAAAGAAATAATTCTTGGTATTTCTTTCTTCTCATTTTTATCAAACCATTCTTTTAGTTCTATCAATTTGAATCTATATTTTTCAGTATTACTAAAGGTAATCTGAAATATTGTGAATATAAACTTCCGACTCAACCAAACCGTTTTCAGTCTCATATTTTGCCTTACTTCCAAGATATTGTTTAAATGGATGTAGTTCACTAATAAAAAACAATCCATTTTTGTTTAGAGTTTCAATAGTAGAAATAATATCTAAGTCCCGTGTTTTATTTTCAACTATATCATATTGTTTTGCCCAAGAATTATATACTGTTTTTATATCCATAGATTTATTTCTCCCAAAATATTGAATAAGAGTAATTTATACCTGTTCTGATAAATTATTTACTTACTAAAAATCATATGATTCCTTATTTGTGAAATTAATATATCAATATTTACGTAAAAATAGAATCTAAAATTGGCAATAAATCCCAAATCTCTACAGGTTTTGTGAGATAAGCAACCGGATTTGTTTTCCTTGCTCGTTCATAAATTTTAGATTCTTCATAACCTGTCATATAGATAATTGGAATATTTGATTTCTCATTTATTACTTCAGCAGTTTCAATTCCGTCAAGTTTTCCTACAAGGTTAATATCCATTAAGATTGCATTAGGTTTGGTATTATCCACAAATTCAATTGCTTCCTCGCCTGTTGTAAAGGTACCGTAAACTTCATAGCCTTCGTCTTCAATTTGCATTTTTAGCCAAATTGCGAGCAGGACTTCATCTTCTACTATCACAATTTTCTTTTTTTCATTCATATTATATTCTCGCTTTTTTTAGATTATCTTTGATTTTAATATGCCATTTCAGTCCATTTTCACTTTTTACGGAAATTTCACCTTTCAATTGGTTTTCCACAATTGAAAATACTGAAGCCAATCCCATTGAACTATTTTTGCAAGGATTAAAATTTTCGGGAAAGCCTACACCGTTATCACATAATTCAAGATTAATAGTTTTGTTTTTTTCGATAAATAATCGGATAAAAATTTCACCTTCCTGATTATTCGGGAAAGCGTGTTTGAAAATATTAGAAATAAGTTCATTAATAATCAATCCTAATGGAACAGCAGAATCAATGGAAACTTTAACATCCTGTAAATCGAATTTAATTTTTGTTTTCTTGGAAAGTGAACCGTAACTCTGCATTATAAGGCTTGTTAAATCCTTGATATAATCTTTCAGATTGATATTGGATAAATCTTTGGCTTGGTACAATTTTTGATGAACCAATGACATAGCTTTGATCTTATTCCTTATCTCCCTGAATGAAGATTTCACATATTCACTATCGGAATACCTGGCTTGTATCGAAAGCATGGCCGAAATAACTGCCATATTGTTTTTGGTTCGATGATAAATTTCCTGAATTAGAGCGGTTTTTATTTTTAGATCTTTCTTTATTTGTTCTTCTGCCAGCTTACGTTCGGTGATGTCTTTGGCTACTTTAATAAAATTAATGATTCTACCTTGTTTATCAAATATGGGAGAAATTGTTGCAGCTTCCCAAAACAGTTCGCCATTTTTCTTTTTGTTATGGAATTCTCCACGCCATTCTTTTCCGGAGGAAATTGTTTTCCATAATTCGGCATAGATATTATCGGGCATTTCCCCTGACTTTAATATTCTTGGATTTTGACCTACTGCTTCTTCAAGAGTATATCCGGTAAGCTCAGTAAATTTAGGATTTACATATTCCAAAATTCCATCCGTATCGGTTATTGTGATTACTGAGGGGCTTTGAGTAACTGCTGTGGATAGTTTTATTAGTTCCTTTTCAGCATTTTTACGTTCGGTAATGTCAAAAACTAACCCATTGCAAAGAATTACACCGTTTTCTATGGGTATCAATTTGAATAAAACACGAACCCATATAATATGAGAATCATCAATTTTTAAGCGGTATTCAAAATCTAAACTCTCGTTATTTTCCATAGCTGTATTAGATGCATTATTTAATGCCAGTAAATCCTCCTCCGGTATTAAATCAAAATAAGAATCAGGTTCTTCAGATATTTTTCGTGCTAGTTCTTTGCCCACGATGTTTTCTAATCCGGGTCCTCTGTAAATATATCTGCGATGACCATCAGGATATATCTTATAAATACTCACAAATCCCGGAATATTCTCTGCAAACATTATGAGTTGCTTTTCGCTTTCTTGTAATTGAGCAGTTTTCTTCGCTACTTGGTGTCTTAACATATTGTTGAATATGAAGAAAATAACAGTTATGGAGAATATAATTACGAAAACTAATTTTAACCATAAAGGGAAAAATATGATGTCACCATTTCCATCAAGATATTTATCAATGGAACGATAATAGATAGAGTTGTTATTTTCCTTTAACTCTCTTATTTGGGCATCGATTCTTTCAACGAGATAGGGAGTGAGGTTTGCCTTTTTCGTTAGGGCAAAATTCATATAGGCAGGCTGAAGAATAATGGGAGTTTTTTCAATATTGAAATTGATGCTGTGAATATTCCCAAAATCTTTATCTACTAGTCCTGCATCGATTTGGTTATTTTCTAAAGCTTGGAAAATTTCATTATAATTTTCCATTTCTATGATTTCGCAATTAATTTTAAATTTCCTTGTAATTGTTTTTAATCCTTCCGGACCATTCAAATCGAAACTGCCCATTAATCCTGCTATTTTTTTTCCTTCCAAGTCAAGAATGGTTTGAATATCAGAGCCGTTTTTCTTATATATTCTAACCCAACTAAGAAGTACAGTTTCTTTTGAGAATGTGAATTTTTCCTGTCTTTCCGGAGTTAAACCTACATCAACCATGATGTCTATTTCGTTATTTTTCAAACGCTGAAGGCATTGATCCCATGTTCCATGAACCCATTGGATTTCCCAATTTTCCCGATTGGCAATTTCTTCTGTGATGTCTGCCCAGAATCCACTTATTTCACCATTCTCATCAGTAAATATCTTGGGTGGATTCTCATAAGTACCGATCTTTAATGGTATTTTTTTAGTTGCCATTAATGGTAATGCACTGATTAAAATAAAACAGATTAACAATAATATTATTTTTTTCATTATTTTCCTCATTGTCTCCCGAAGACTACAATTTGAATGAATTTATAGATATAGTAAACTTCATGTTTACTACTTTATTTATGTTCTATATTAGAATCTTTTTGTTGGCTTAATATTTTTAGATATGGTCATAAAATAATCCTAATGTTTCTTTAATTATTTTTTAGCATAAAAAAACT
>JAMOPB010000093.1 GCA_027064945.1 Candidatus Cloacimonadota bacterium | reverse complement strand
AGGAAATCTGCTTAAATACTACTAAAATGGCAAGTTATATTCGCTTTGTTAAAACCTAATCTGAGCGATTAGAAATATATAGGTAACAATAATTGTTTAAATTGGTAATTTTTCATTATTATAAAAGAATGGCACTACAAGACTTTGAGTGAAACAAGGGAAAAAAATGGCCATAAATCACGGTCTAATTTAAAAGAAATCTATGAATAATACTAAAGAATTATATAATAAAATACTTGGTATCACAAAACCTTGGAAAGTAAAAAAAGTAGATTTAAATGTTGATCAGAATGAAATTATAGTCTATTTAAATTATGAAAGTAAAAAAGAATTTTGTCCAGAATGCCAAAAAGAATGTGAGGTTTATGATAAAAGAACCTCACGTAAATGGCGACAATTAGATACATGTCAATTAAAGACTTATATTGTTGCCTCCATTCCCCGTGTCAATTGTAAAGAGCATAAAAAGAAATCAATAAATATTCCTTGGGCTCAGCCCAATAGCCATTTCACCTCTTCTTTTGAAGTTTTTGCGATACAGATTTTGCAAGCAACTTTTAATCAAACCAAAGCTTCTCAAATTTTACGCATAAGTTTTAGCCAAATAAATACACTTATGAAAAATGCAGTTAAACGTGGGTTGACTCGACGAAAAAAAGAAGATTTAATATATATTGGTATTGATGAAAAGAGCATGCGAAAAGGCCATAATTGATGAAATCATAAATAAATATTTCAAAAAGTAATCAAAGAAAATATATAAGCAATAAAATTCTAAAAGATTTATTTATAACTTGCATTAGAAACAACCAGAAAATTTTAGTTAATAAAGATTTATAATCATTACATCATTTCAAAATTAAGGAGTTTAAATGTTGTATTTTTTCGACTTATTAGGGACTTTGGTTTTTGCAATTTCTGGTGCATTACGAGCAAGCAGACATCAATTAGACATTTTGGGATTAATGGTTCTTTCCATTGTTACAGGTGTATCAGGTGGAATTATTCGTGATATAATAATCGGAGATACTTTACCTTCTGCTTTAAAAGATGAGTGGTTTCTTCTTGTTTCTATTTTTGGGGGACTACTTGTTTTTTTTGCAGCACCTAAAATCGCAAAAAGTTGGAATATCATCAGATATTTTGATGCTATCGGTTTGGGTGTATTTGCAGCTATTGGAGCTGCCAAAGCATTAGAATTTGGCGCCGGACCTGTTGGAGTAATAATGCTTAGCACACTTACCGCAACCGGCGGTGGAATGTTACGCGATGTTTTAGTTCTGGAAATTCCTCTTGTTTTGCGTAGAGATTTTTATGCTACCGCTGCTATGATAGGAGCTATTACTATGCTGATATTAAATTACTTAGGTTTTTCTCAAGTTTTCCAAATCCTAGTAACTGCTTGCCTAACAACCGGAATAAGATTTGCAGCTATGATTTTTGATATTCATCTTCCAAAGGTTATCCGATTGGAAATTGAATAAAATCAAAGCAGCTTTCAAAACTTAACTAGAATTTTTCTCGTCCAGTTCAAGCCAACGCAGTTCTTTTTCGTCTAATTCATTCTGTAATTGCTCTTGTTCGGCAGTAATTTCAGCAAAATCAGTATGACTTAAATTTGCGGCATCTTCGGTAATTTTACGTTCTAATTCTATTAAGCGTTGGTTTATTTCTTCTAATTCTATTTCAAGTTTTTCTAATTCTCGCTTTTCATTATAAGACAACTTATTGGATTGTTTTTTCGGTTTATGAGAAATTTTATCAATTTTAGTTTCAGCTTTTTTTTCTTCTTCCTTAAATCTACGAACCAAGAGAGAATCGGAATAATTTCCGGGAAATTTATTTATCTTACCATCTTCAAATACAAATAGATAATCCACTGTTCTATCTAAGAAATATCTATCATGAGAAACCACTAAAAGGCAACCACGAAAGGCATCTAAATAATCTTCCAGAATCTCTAACGTTTTAATATCAAGATCATTTGTCGGCTCATCTAAGATGATGAAGTTACTACCGAACATCAAAGATTTCATTAGATACAACCGCTTCTTTTCACCACCGGAAAGCGAATTTATCTTACTTTGCTGCATCTTCCCATCAAAAAGAAATTTTTGTAACATCTCACTTGCGGAAAATTTTGTTCCGTCAGCAGTGCGTATTGTGCTGGCAAATTGCTGCACATAATCAAGCACGCTAATATCTTTTTCAAATTCATCAGTATTTTGTTTGAAATAAGCAAAATCTGTATTTAATCCAACTTTCACACTGCCTTTATCAGGTTTTATCTCGCCGGTAATAATTTTTAGCAATGTAGTTTTTCCACAACCGTTTGAACCGATAACACCGATTCTTTCCATTTTTTGGAAATTATGAGAAAAATCATTTATCAACCTTTTTGCACCATAAGATTTACTCACAGATTTTATTTCCAAAATTGTTTTGCCTAACCGCTTACTACCAAAAGAAATATCAAGTTCTTCGGAATTTGTTAGATATGATTTGCTTAATAATTCTTTAACTCGATCAATATGATTTTTCGGTTTGGAAGTTCTTGCCTTTGCCCCGCGTTGCAACCATTTTATCTCTTTGGACAATTGTGCTTTTCTGCGTGTTTCCTTACGTTGAATATCGATTAGTTCCAACTCTTTTTGCTTTAGATATTTTGAATAATTCCCTTCATAAAAGCGAAATTTCCCAAGCTCTATTTCCATAATTTTATTACAAACAGCATCTAAAAAATATCTATCATGAGTAACAAAGACAACCGCACCTTTGAAATTTACCAGAAATTCTTGAAACCACTCGATTGTGCTTATATCCAAATGATTTGTCGGCTCATCTAAGAAGAGTAAATCCGGTTCATCAAGCAACACTCTAACCAAATCTAATCGTCTTTTCTGTCCACCGGATAAGGTCGCTATTTCTTGATTAAAATCGTTAAACCCCATTTGAGAAAGCAAGCTTCTTGCACGCACTTCTATTTTCCAACCATCGATAGCATCCAATTTAGTCATTATCTCACGATATTTTTTATCTAATTCCGGTGAAGATTCACTTTCTAACAAAGCAGAAATTCGATAATACTCTCTTAATAAAACAAATGCTTCTTGGTCACTATAATAAATTTGCTCATAAATATTCTTACCTTCATGAAGTTTGGGAATTTGTTGTAAAAAACCCAATTTCACATCATTACGAATAGTGATATTCCCCGAATCAATTGGTTCAATTCCACTTAGCATTTTTAATAATGTAGATTTCCCACAACCATTTATTCCTACTAAT
>JAMOPB010000092.1 GCA_027064945.1 Candidatus Cloacimonadota bacterium | reverse complement strand
ATCCAATGGGATGGAAAAGATCAACATGATAAGTTTGTAGGCGAAGGAATTTATTTTTACAAAATTGTAAATGATTCAGCTAAGATATGTGGAAAAATTACTTTGATGAAGTAAACGACAACAATCTATTTTCTTTTGAAGCTGAAGCTTATGGAAAGATTGGTTTGAGTTAAGAAAATTCCTTAATATATTAATTCCTAGAATATTTTATAAATATGTCGAGATGGAAGTTCTCTTTTTTCAACTTGACGTTAAATGCTTCTAAAAACAAAAGAAATCAAATAAAAATTTCTTAAGCGGGAAGATAGAAATCCTGTTTAGAAAGGAGAATGATAGATGAATTTTCAAGATATAATTTTGAAGTTACAGCATTTTTGGGCAGAAAACGGATGCAATGTTTTGCAACCATATGATGAAAATATGGGGGCAGGGACTTTTCATCCGGCAACTTTTTTCGGTGCTTTGGGTAACACTCCTACAGCTGTAGCTTATGCTCAGCCTTGCCGACGTCCTAAAGATGGTAGATATGGCGAGAATCCAAACAGAATGCAACACTACTATCAATTCCAAGTGGTGATAAAACCTTCTCCGGAAAATATACAAAATCTCTATTTACAAAGTTTGGAAGCAATTGGTGTGGAAATAAAAAAACATGATATTCGCTTTGTGGAAGATGATTGGGAATCTCCTACTTTAGGTGCTTGGGGTTTAGGTTGGGAAGTTTGGCTTGATGGAATGGAAATATCTCAATTTACCTATTTTCAACAAGTAGGCGGAGTTGAGTGTAAGCCTGTAAGTGTGGAGCTTACTTATGGATTGGAACGCTTAGCTATGTATATTCAAGATGTAGATGATTTCAAGGATTTGGCTTATAATGATGATACTACTTATGGTAAGATTTTCTTCAATAAAGAAGTAGAATATTCAGAATATAATTTCCATAAAGCAGATGTAGAAATGCTTTTTAAAGATTTTGAAGATTATGAAAGAAAATCAAAAGAATTAGTCGAAGCTAGATTGGTTTTCCCCGCTTATGATTATCTGCTAAAATCTTCCCATACTTTTAATTTACTTGATGCACGCGGTGTAATCTCTGTTACGGAAAGAGCTGCTTATATCGGAAGAATACGCTCATTAGCACGTGATTGTGCTTTGCTATATGTAGATAAATATGAAAGTGAAAAATAAGAATTTATAAAATATTATAGGGTCGCTAGGTATGCGACCCTTTTTTTTACTGATTTGTTTTATTAAATTATTAAATATAAGATAAAATATGCTGATATAATTCCTTATCGATTCTTTTAGGTTTACCATTACTTACAAACGCACCTTTTATTTCTGCAGAACTGCAAAGTTCACCTTTCTCATCATAAATCTCTTGTGACCAGACAGAAGATACCCTACTCGTTTTTTTTATTTTTGTGTGTATTTTTACAATTGTTCCGGAATGTATTCCTTTCTTATATTGAACAGATATTTCAGTAATGTAAATTTGCAGGTTCAGAGAAATAAGTTTTTCTACAGACAGATTCATTTTCTCAAGTGCTTCAGCGCGCGCTTCTTCGTATAGATGCAAATAATTTGCATTGTTTAAATGACCATAAATATCGCATTCATAACCGAAAATTTTACGTTTATACTCCATAAAAACATCTCCTTTTGAATCCTAAATTTGTTAGTTATTAAAAATTGACAAGAAAGAAATAAAAAATAAATTTCGTTCACTGTAGTAAAGATATACAAATTAACAGGAAATAATAATTTCCCCATAAAATGGAGGCAAGATGAAGAGAATATTAATATTTGTTTTAATCTTAGGATTAAGTTTAGGATTGATGGCACAAAAAGTTCAACAACAAGGAAAAGTTGTAAAACCCAAGAAGGTAAAAGAAAAGATAAATTATGAAACTAAATATTACGAAATAATGAAAGAAAACGATCAACTAAAATACGACAATAATCTTAAAGACACAAAAATATATAAACTAAAAAATGATATCAAGGTTAAAAAAGATGAAATCCTACGTTTGCAAAAAGCTAATGCGAAACTTAATTTGAGTAAAAATTCTTTACACTCGGAAGTTATTAAAATGAAAAAAGAGATAGCAGAATTAAAAGCTGCTGGAAATGCAGAAAAATATAAAGCTGAAATTAAAAGTTTAAAAGCTGAAGTGGCAAGATTAAAAGCAGAAAATGCAAAATTGAAAGCTGCGTTAAATCAGAATGCCAAGAAGAAGAAAGGCAAAGTAATTAAAGTTGAACAACAGTAGAATAATAACTTTGGGGAGTTAACGCTCCCCCTTTTTTTATGAAATTTTCAAAAGATAAATTCCAATCTCTTTCAAAAGAGAGACAAATACGAAAATATTTACAATTTATAGATCTAATTGAACAAAATTGGAGTGATGAAGATAAAAGAAATAATCTCCTCATCGAGTTTACCAAGTGTCTGCAATTTGCAAAAGATATCGAATTAAGATCGTTGAAAATTGCCAATAACAGTTTACGTGATTTTATTCGGTCAATTATTCAATTTGAGAGAAAATATGGGAAAGAAAAACGAGATTATGATCTGATAATTCATAGTCATGATGGTAGAAGAAAACGTATTGCCAAGCCTATCTATCTTGTTTTAGATGAGTTGAGGTCTTCTTTTAATATAGGCTCGATTTTTCGTACTTCCGAATGTTTTGGGATTGAAGAGATTATTTTGATTGGATACACTGCCGGAGCTGATAATGCCAAAGTAATGAAAACCAGCATGGGAACAGCGCAAATGGTTCCTTCAAGAAGGTTTGATAATTTACAATTAGCAAAAGATTATTTAAAAAAGAAGAATGTAACCTTGTATGCAATGGAAACAGTTGAAGGTGCACAAAAGATTGAAGTAACAAAATTAATTTTCCCCGCTGCTTTTATCTTAGGTAATGAAGCATTGGGGATTCCGAAAGATGATCTGAAATTAGTAGATGAGATTTTGGAGATTTCTCTTTCAGGTTGGAAAAATTCATTAAACGTCGGGGTTACTGCAGCTATCTGCTGTTACGAGGCAAATAAGCAATTATGAAAATTTTGATTATTACTTATTATTGGCCACCAAGTGGCGGAGCCGGTGTTCAACGCTGGCTTAAATTTACTAAATATTTGCCGGAAAACGGAATTGAACCAATTGTAATTACTACAAAAGATGGAGATTATCCTGCAATAGATAGCTCTTTAGAAAGAGATATTCCTAAAGATGTAAAAATTATAAAAACATTTACTCCCACAATAGATAAAATTTCGGGGAAA
>JAMOPB010000091.1 GCA_027064945.1 Candidatus Cloacimonadota bacterium | reverse complement strand
TGAAGTTTTGGATAATGGCGAATTTTTTGAGCCTCATGAATATTATGCACAAAATATTATTATCGGATTTGGTCGTTTGAATGGCAAAGTTGTTGGTATAATTGCAAATCAGCCAATGGTATTAGCCGGTTGTCTTGATATCAATGCTTCCGATAAAGCAGCAAGGTTCATCAGATTCTGTGACGCTTTTAACATTCCACTTATCACATTTGTAGATGTACCCGGTTATCTTCCAGGAACAAATCAGGAATGGGATGGAATTATTCGTCACGGCGCAAAATTATTATGGAGTTATTCAGAAGTAACTGTTCCGAAAATGACAGTTGTTGTAAGAAAGAACTATGGTGGATCTTACATTGCGATGAACTCGATGCACTTAGGTGCAGATATGATTTTTGCTTGGCCTTCAGCAGAAATTGCCGTAATGGGAGCACAAGGTGCTGTGAATATAGTGGGAACATATCGTAAAGCTATTGCGAACGCTGAAGATCCTGAAGCTGTTCGTGCAGAAAAGATCAAAGAGTATGAAGATGCTTTTAACACACCTTATATTGCTGCTGAACGTGGATACATCGATGCTATCATCCAACCAAGTGAAACCAGAATGCGCTTGATAGATGCACTTGAAATTATGTGTACAAAAAATGAAGCATTGCCTCCTAAAAAACACGGCAACATTCCACAATAGGAAATATGATGAAGGATAAAAAGAAAAAAATCCAAGCCGCTATTATTGCAGCTTTGCAATATATTCAAGAAGAAGAAAAAGCAAAAAATAAAACCAAAAATATTTGGGCAAGTAATGGTCGTGAGCGTATTATGCAAAATAATCAATATGTGCAAAAACGCGGACGAGTAATGCGCCCCGGAAGAGTATAAAACAAAAATATTAAACTATGATAATGGCATTAATAAATATCACTTGTTATAATGCATCGCAATAGCGAATAAATGCCATTTTACGGAGGAAAATAAAATGAAATTAGATACACACGGCGTTTTGAAAATGACCGAGATGAACTATGATCCTAATCGTCCAAAAGCTGAAATGCCGATTAAGATTCAAGATGTAAGTTTGCGTGACGGACATCAGAGTATTTTTGCTACTCGTGGGCGCACAGAAGATATGATTCCTGTTGCTAAAATGATGGATGAAGTCGGATTCCATTCAATGGAAGTTTGGGGTGGTGCTACATTTGATACAATGCACCGTTACCTTGGTGAAGATCCTTGGGAAAGAATTCGTACTTTGAAAAAATATATTACCAAAACTCCGTTTTCAATGTTGCTTCGCGGTCAAAATGTTGTAGGATATCGTAACTATTCTGATGATGTAGTAGAAGCTTTTGTGCAAAGAGCTTGTGATAACGGTATTGATATTTTCCGTTGTTTCGATGCATTAAACGATTTCAGAAATTTCGAAACTGCTGCCAGAGTTGTTAAGAAAAACGGAAAACATTTCCAAGGAACAATCTGCTATTCTCTTACTGAAATGAGAATGGGAGGAGATGTATATAACATCGATTATTACTTAGATAAAGCAAAGGAATTGGAAAAACTCGGAGTTGATTCTATTTGCATCAAAGATATGGCCGGATTAATCAGTCCTTATGATGTATATAATTTAATCAGAGCATTAAAAGAGCAGACCGACCTTCCTATTCATCTTCATACACATTTCACTTCAGGAATGGCTGATTTAGCGTTACTTAAAGCTATCGAAGCAGGTGTAGATATCATCGATACTTGCATGGCTCCTTATGCATATCGTACATCGCATCCGGCTGTTGAACCACTTGTGATTTCACTTTTAGGAACAAATCGCGATAGTGGACTTGATATCAAAAAACTCGCTGCAATTGGAAAAGAGATGGAAAAATATACTCCAAAATATATGCACTATCTCGATAATACAAAACTTTCCGTTATCGATACAAACGTGATTCTTCACCAAACTCCGGGTGGAATGCTTTCAAATCTTGTTAACCAATTACGTCAAATGGATGCACTTGATAAATTGGATGAAGTATTTGAAACTTTGCCTAAAGTTCGTAAAGATCTTGGAATGGTTCCACTTGTAACGCCTACAAGCCAAATTGTGGGAATTCAAACAGTGAATAATGTTCTTTTTGATAAAGAGCCAGGTGAATATGCCCAAATTACAGAGCAAGTAAAAGATCTTTGCTTTGGTTTATATGGTAAGCCGACTCGTGAAATAAATCCTGAAGTTCAAGCTAAAGCGTTAAAGGGATATCCTCGTGGCGAAGATCCAATATCTTGTCGTCCCGGAGATTTGTTAGAACCTGAATTAGATGCAGTTAAGGAAAAGGTTAAAGGGCTTGCAAAAGATATTGATGATGAAGTATTATGTGCTCTTTATCCTGTTACAGGACCTCGTTTCCTTAAATGGAAATATGGTTTGGCTGAAATTCCTGAAGATGTGAAACCAAAAACTTTGGAACAGGTTAAAGCTGAACAAGAACTTGTAGCAAAAGCTTTAAGCGGTAAATTATCAGAAAAATCGGATAAAGAAAAACCAGCTAACTTACGTCAATTTGATGTTTATGTAGATGGTGAATATTTCAATGTGGAAATAGCAGATCCAAATGCTCCTGTAGCTTCAGCACGTAAGAAACGTGAAAAAAGCACAGAAGACGACGCTCCAGGTAATGTTCATGCACCAATTCCCGGAATGATTGCTGAATATAAAGTTAATATTGGTGATGAAGTGGAAAAAGGCCAAACATTGATGGTATTGGAAGCAATGAAAATGTTTAACAATCTTGATGCTCCTACCAAAGGTATTGTCCGTGAAATAAAATTTGATGTTGGTGATTCTGTTGCAAAAGGCGATATTCTAATTGTGATAGAACCGGAAAAATAGACAAATAATCATTCAAGCCCGGCAACAATGTCGGGCTTTTTTATTTGTAAAATATTGGAAACAAAAGGATGCTTATGCAAAACAAAAAAACAACAGAACATTATAAATTTTTCCAAAATAAAAAATGCGAATTCTTCCCCTGCCATAAAGTAACAAACAAAGATGATTTTAACTGTCTCTTTTGTTTTTGCCCTTTATATATGCTGAAAGACAAATGCGGTGGAAATTTCAAATATACAAATGGAATTAAAGATTGTAGCGATTGTACAATTCCACATAGCAAAAACGGTTATGAATTTATCATGAATAAAATGGATGAAGTAATAAAAATCGGTAGTGAAAAGGATTGATATAAACAACTACATTTTATCCCAGACAATTCATTAGAATTAAAAGGTAATTAAAAATAATAAATTCGT
>JAMOPB010000090.1 GCA_027064945.1 Candidatus Cloacimonadota bacterium | reverse complement strand
CGGGGAAAATTTGATCTTTATTATGCAGCATTTTGATAATATCTTGTTTCTCTTTTGGTAATTCATTTACGATTTGATGTAAATATAATGCAACTTCATCAATTAATCTTTCATTTGATCTTTCACCTTTAAGAACGATTGATTGAGTGTATTTTCTTAGTTCTATTTCATCAGATCTGGATAGATCCTGACCTGTATAAACAATAATCGGTGGCAAAGAATCTAAACCAATATTTTGCATTTTCTTAAGTAATTCAAAACCGGACATATCAGGTAAGCCAATATCTAGGATAATACAATCAAAATGATTATTTTTGATTTTGTCTAAAGCAATTTTACCTGTATTGGCAAAATCTACATTTATATTTTTATCGCCAACAACATCTTTTATTACCTTTTGAGAAATATCATCATCTTCAATTATCAAAATATTGTTTATTTTATTTTTACTATGATTCTCTATCAAATTAAATGCTCTATCTAAGCTATCAGAAGTAACAGGTTTAGTTAAATATCCTATGGCTCCTTTTTCCAAAAAACTATTTTCTGCATCATTTCCACTCATTATATGCACAGGAATATGTCTAAGATCATTATCTTCTTTTAGGATTTCTAAAACTTTCCAACCACTCATACCGGGTAAGTTAATATCCAAAATTATTGATGAAGGCATATATTCCTTAGCCATTTTGATGCCGGTTTCACCATCCGGAGAATGTAAAAACTTCATACCTTTGTCTTTAGCTATTGATTTTAGAATTTCTGCAAATTTCAAATCATCTTCTATCACGAGAACAGAAACACTATTCTTATCTACAAATATTCTATCATCATCAATTCCTTTTAGTATAGTTGGAGAAATTTTAGAAGCAACTTTCTCTTCATCTTCCGAAGAATTTTCTGTTGCGATATCTAAAGTTTTATCAGTTTGGTTGTTTTTTTCTTCATTATTATTCTCTATTACCATTTCTGAATTTTCATCACTACTCTCTTCAAATTTCTCAGGGAAATAAATTGTAAATGTAGAGCCTTTGCCAACTTCACTTTTTACTTGGATTTCACCACCGAGTAATTTTAATAAATGACTGGAAATTGATAATCCTAAACCGGTTCCGCCATATTTTCTGGAAGTGCTTCCATCTTCTTGTTGGAATGCCTCAAATATTAAATTAACTTTGTCCGGTTTGATTCCTATTCCGCTATCACGAACTGCAATTGCAACAGCTTTCGATTTATCTAAACCACTTTTAGAAAGATCATCATTTTCATCAGGGCGATAAAATTTTATTTCAACATAGCCGCTACTTGTGAATTTTAGAGCGTTTGAAAGAAGATTTTTCACTACTTGTTGAATTCTTTGAATGTCGGAATAGAGTACTTTAGGAAGATTATCTTCTTTTACAATTCTAAGTTCTATTCCCTTTTTCTCAAATTGATGTATGAAATTACGTTTAGTGTTTTGTATTAAATCATCAATGGTGAATGTAACAGGACTAATAGTCATTTTTCCTGCTTCAATCTTTGATAAATCTAGAATCTCATTAATCAAGTTCAATAAATCTTTTCCACTACTATTAATAATTCTGGCAGATTCAACTTGTTTATCCGTTAAGTTGCCTTTCTTATTTTTTGCCAGATTATTTGATAAGATTAATAAACTATTTAAAGGAGTACGGAGTTCATGGCTCATATTAGCTAAAAACTCACTTTTGTATTTACTTGCTAAAGCTAATTTTTCAGCTTTATCTTTCAATTCTGCTTTAGCCTTTTCTAAAAATTTATTTTTCTGTTTTATCTCTTCCCTATTTTTTTCTAAGTATTCTGATTTTTCTTCTAATTCTTGGTTTATCAATTTAAGTTCTTCTTGCTGTCTTTTTAAATCAGCTGAAGCTTTTTTCAGTTTATCACTATTTTTTTCTAAAGTTTCGTTTGCAACGCGTAATTCTTCTTGTTGAACTTCCAATTCAGCTGCTTGTTGCTGTGTCTCAGAAAGTAGTTGTTTTGTTTTTTGATGCACAAATGCAAGATTTATTGCGATTCCTAAATCATCAACAATAGATGTTAAGAAATTTATGTTTTTTTGTGAAAAGTTATTTATTGAAGCTAACTCAAATACTCCTAGAACAGTATTTTGGAAACTAAAAGGAATTACTAAAAGTTGACTGGGGACAATTTTTCCAACAACAGTATCAACTGATAAATAGATTTTATCAAGATCTGTTACATTCATTATCTTATTTTTTTCTGTAGCAATTCCCACAAAGCCTTCGCCAATTTTATATTTTTTCTTACAAAGAGATTCATCTATAATATAGGAAGATTGGAACTCCATATAATTTCTTTCATTATTATATGTATAAATTGTTCCAGCTTGAGCATCTACAAATTCAGCTAAGAAATTAATAATTTTTTTACATAATAATTTTAATGAAAAATCACCTCTAATCTCATCAGTGAATCTTTTTTGAGAATTAATCAGCCAGTTTTTCTCTGCTATAAGAGAATTTTTTGCCAATATTTCCGATTGCTGTTTTTTTAATTGAGAAATATCTGTTATACTCTCTACAATACCAATAATTTCACCGTATTCATTTCGTATTGGATTCGCATTTATAGAGCAATCAATATTTTCTCCGGCAGTATTTTTTACCGAGTATTCAGCAGTCACACGATCATTATTTAAAGAACATTTTTTTAAGAAGCAATTTCCGGTACCACAGTTTTGAAATCGGAGTACATCATAACAATTTTTATCTAAAATATCTTGTTCAGAAGAATACCCCAACAATTCCAATAATGCAGTATTTGCACCTGTTATTTTAAAATCTTTTGAAATTGAACATAGAGGAGAGCTAGCGTTCATAATTTGGGATAACATTTTTTTTGCTTTGCTTATCTCTTTTTGTGCTTCAACCCTTTCGGAAATGTCTCTTATACTTGCGTGCAGATAAACTTTATTAGCCATTTCAACTTTAGTTAATATAACTTCTGTCGGGAATATTTCTTCTGTTAATTTCTTATGATTCCATTCAAACCGTATCATTCCTTTCTTCATTGCTTTTGCTATTTGTGCTGACGCAAAGTCTGTTGATAATCCGCCATCATCTTGTCTTTCAGGAAAAAGATCTTCTAAACTATGCTTAAGCAAATCTTGCTTATCTATAGCATTAAAAAGTTCAACAGCAGAATTATTACAATCGGTGATAGTTTTCCCATCGATTATTAGTTTTGCATCGCCCATACTATTAAATATTGCAGAAAACTTTTTACTTTGAGATTTTATCTCTTCCTGGGCTAAGTATTGTTCGGTAACATCGATTATTGTAACAATATTTAATA
>JAMOPB010000089.1 GCA_027064945.1 Candidatus Cloacimonadota bacterium | reverse complement strand
TTTCCCTTCTAAGTCTGAGGCAAAATTATAGGATAGCAGATCATATTTTTTACCATATTTTTCTTTGAAATATTTTTCGTATTTGCTAAAAATATCATGTTTTGTTAGTTCACCATCTTTTATATCCATGCTGGCAGAAACGTCATTTAGAATAATCATTTTAGGTTTCATTAACTTTTTTTGATGAAAACGAAGAATAGGATTTAATAGCAAGATGGCAATAATTGATAAGGTTAAAAAACGCAGTGTAATTAAGAAGAATTTTCTTATCTTAGAAATTTGAGGTACAGGATTTTTGTAAAATAGGAATGTGATAAGAAAAAGAATAGGAAGTATAATGAAAATCATTTACCAATAAATCTCCGTTTTATTTGTGTTTAGGATAAATTCGTTTTTATTAATTGAATCACTAATAATGATTGGGATTTTATCAAGATCTAATTGTTTTTTCAAGTCATTAAGCATTTTAGCAGAAAATCCTTTAAATAAGGAAATGTCTGTTTTTGAAATATTCAAAGTTTGAGGAATTCGGTATTGTTTTATGATTTTATCATATAAAATTTTTGCGCGAACCAATTCACCAAAAGATTCATGATAAGGTCCTGCGACTATATCTTTGCTATCGATATCACTATGCAATCCTATTTTTATAATATCGATGTTATTTTCCTGCATTAAAACTGAAATTTTACAGGAAATATCGATTGCTTTTTCCAAAGATAGAGGTTTGTATTTACCTTCACGAAACATTGTTGCCAATTCCGTATCGGCTAAAACTACTGCAGGATAAATTCTTATAAATTTAGGAGAAATATCAATTATTTTTTGAAGTGTTAATTCTAATGTTTCCTGATTGAATTTCGGTAATCCCGGCATAATTTGAATTCCAAGATTAAAACCGAAATCTTTGACTAATTTGCAATTTTCAATTGCAATCTCAGAAAGATAACCCCTACTACTGGCTGTTAATACTGAATCGGAAAAACTTTGAATTCCAAGCTCAATTGTTTTTACGCCATTTTTTCTTAAATTAATTAAAATCTCTTTTGAGATTTTATCCGGTCGTGTAGAAATCCTGATGTGAGTTTTAGAATCTAAAAAAGGTCTAACAATTTGAAAAAAACGTTCCTGATGAACTGTATCTAAGCCGGTAAAAGTACCACCGAAAAAAGCTATTTCCTTTTCAATACTTTTATTGTATTCAACAAAATCGATTACATTTTTTTTTATCTTAGCATAATCTATAAAATTTGTATTTGTGATTTTATTTTGATCGCAAAAAACGCACGCAAAAGGACAACCTAAATGAGGTATAAAGATAGGGAGAATTTTCATTATTCTTTGATTAGATTAAACTTAATGCAAGCTTGTTTAGCTGCTTGTTGCTCAGCACTTTTTTTGTTAGAACCTTTTCCTTCTCCAATAATTTCCTGATTAATCAGTACGCGTACTGAAAAAGTTTTGTTATGATCAGGGCCTGTCTCATCAAAAATTCTATAAGTAGGAATATTCTTAAAATGGCTTTGAGTGTATTCCTGCAAGATACTTTTGAAATTTGTAACTTTAGATCTTGTTATTTCCACAGCATAATCATCTAAAATTATTCGTTTAATAAAGTTAGTAGCCTTATCTAAATTGGAATCAAGATAAATTGCGCAAATCAAAGCTTCCATTGTATCGCATAAGATAGTGGAAGAATCACGTCCTTTGCTTTTTTCAGCTTCTGAACTCATTAAGATAAATTTACCAAGATTTATTTTCCTAGCTTTGTAAGAAAGATATTTTTTGGAAACTAACTTGGATTTTAATTTTGACAAATCGCCTTCGGAATATTCAGGGAATTGATTAAACAAATGATTTGCAATAACTAATCCTAAAATGGAATCTCCTAAAAATTCCATTCTTTCAAATGGCCAGAAAGAATCTTGCTCACGCATTAAGGAAGTATGAGATAATGCTGCTTTTGCCAGATTTTTATTAGAAAATTTGTATTTAATTACTTTTTCAAATTCTGCTAAATTATCAATATCATCTTCAACATTGCGTGAGAATTGATTGAAGAGATTGAGAATGATTTTTTTCATTTAGCCTTCCTATAAAGAAGGGGTGCAAAGCACCCCAAAAGATTATTTTGTGTATTTTTTTAATACTATTGTACCATTGTGCCCACCAAAACCTAAAGAGTTGCTAACTGCTATATTAACATCACGTTCAACAGCTTTGTTGGGAGTATAATTCAAATCACATTCAGGGTCAGGAGTTATCAAATTGATAGTTGGATGTATAATTCCTGTTTCAATAGATTTTATGCAAGCTATAGCTTCTAAACCTGCGGCTGCACCTAATGTGTGACCAGTCATTGATTTGGTTGAGTTAATATTGATCTTGTATGCATATTCTCCAAAAACTGTTTTGAATGCAAATGTTTCATTTTTGTCATTTAATGGAGTGGATGTTCCATGTGCATTAATATAGTCAACCTCTTCAGGTTTTATTCCAGCATCTTTCAATGCCATTGCGATTGCTCTTGCTCCACCTTCTCCATTAGGAGCAGGTGCAGTGATGTGATATGCATCACAAGTTGCGGCATAACCTACTATTTCTGCTAAGATGTTAGCACCACGTCCTAAAGCGTGTTCAAGCTCTTCTAATACTAATACTGCTCCACCTTCACCAATTACAAATCCATCACGATCTTTATCAAAAGGACGACTTGAAGTAAGCGGGTCATCATTTCTGGTAGAAAGAGCTTTCATTGAAGCAAAGCCGGCTAAAGCCAAAGGGGTTATCGGTGCTTCTGCTCCACCGGAAAGAATAATATCTGCATCGCCGTATTGGATAGAGCGAAAGGCTGTTCCAATCGCGTGATTTGCTGATGCGCAAGCAGAAGAAATATTGAAGTTAATGCCACGAAGATTATATTTGATGGCAACTTCAGCAGAGCCAATGTTAGCAATCATTTTAGGAATAAACATAGGACTTACTTTTCTTGGACCTTTAGATGCAAGTTTTTGAGCTTCAATTTCAAATGTAAGCATTCCGCCTATTCCTGTGGCAATTAATGAACCTGCTCTATCGTGATCAAAGTCACATTCTAGTAATCCGGAATTTTCCATAGCTTCTTTAGCCGCATATAGAGCATACATGGTATAAACATCCATTTTCTTGATCTTCTTGCGATCAAAATGTTCTTTCGGATCAAAATTTTTAATCTCACCACCAATCTGGCTGCTGTAAGATTCTATATTTTCAATTTTAGTAATCTTAGAAATACCGGATTTACCAGCAACAAGACTATTCCATGTATCTTCTACATTATTTCCTATTGCATTAATAGTCCCTAATCCTGTGATTACAACT
>JAMOPB010000088.1 GCA_027064945.1 Candidatus Cloacimonadota bacterium | reverse complement strand
TATAACTGACTTAACTAATTGGAAACGTGTGCCTACAAGATCTATGCGGTCATTAATTGTTTCCAATTTTGTGGCTTTATCTCTTACATAGATGGGTGTTGTGATTTTTCCAATATCGTGCATCCACGCCGAGATGCTAATTTCTTGCAGTTCATCTTCAGAAAATTTTATATCTTTAAAATGAGAATTATCATTATTTATTTTATTTGAAATCATTTCCGAGAGGGCAGCAACACGTGTAATGTGACCACCTGTGTAACGTGATTTACGGTCAATTGCTCCCGCAATACTGCGTATGAATTGATATAACAAATCTTCTAAGTCATGTATTAGTTTTTTATTGGATAAAGCGATAGCAGCTTGAGATGCAAGTGAGGTAAGCATAAAATTATGATCATCTGTAAAAGTTGTTATATTACCATTTTTATCCATAGCATTGATCAATTGGATTACACCTAAAATGTCGTCTTCATGATTTTTTAATGGAATTGCAATCATAGATTTTGAATGATAATTACTTTTTGCATCATAATCTTTAGTACCTGAGTTATTAAAGATTTTCTGCTTATAAACATCATCGATTACTGCCGGTTTTCCAGAATTAGCGACATAAGCTACAAAAGTTTGATTTTTGGGTTTTCCGTTTTCATCATAGAGATCTACACTTGGCCAACGGGCAGTATCTGCAATTCCCAACTTAATGTTTTTTGAGCGAGTGCAAACAATTTTAAAATCTAAATGCTCATGATCTTCAGAAATAGTATAGATTGTACCGGCGTCAGCGTTTGTATAATTAATCGCTTCGTTAAGGATCAAATTAAAAAATTTATTAATATCACGCTCGGCTGAAAGAGCAATACCAATTTGGGTAAGGCTTTCAATGTGAGATCTTTCATTCTGGTTCAGATTTTCTTTTATCATTGACATAAAAATACACTCCTTTGTAGATCGATTAATATCTTAGATATATGTAAATTGTGTCAATAAATATTGGAGGTGCTTATATGCTGGAAGCTATCTTGCTTTCTGCTGGACAATCAAGTAGAATGGGAAGGGATAAGGCTTTATTGCCTATGGGAGAAACAACTGTTATTCTCCATATAATGAAAAAATTGCTATCTGTAGCAGATCGTGTAGTTGTTGTTTTAGGAGATAATTACAAAACAATAAATAAATATTTGAATGAAAATTATAAGGATAGAGTAGATTGTGTGTATAATAAGAATCACCTGAAAGGAATGTATAGTTCGGCAAAGAAAGGATTCTCTGTTATTAATGAAAAAAAGCCGGTTATTTTCCAACTGATAGATCAACCTTTTGTTCCTGCTGAGATTTATTTGAATTTGGCAAATAGTTATAAAGGTCAATTGATTTATCAACCTTCCGTATTAAAAAATGGACGTTTTAGAGCAGGACATCCAATTATCTTCTCAAGTAATTTCAGAGAAATAATATTAAAAGATACCGAGTGCGATAATTTGCGTGATTTGATTAATAAATATCCGATGGACAGAGCTTTTTTACACGTTGAACATAATGAGATTTTAGATAATTTAAATACTTTTGAAGCATATAACAGAAAATTGAAGGAGAAGATATAATGAGTGCAACTTTTGTAGATATATTACAAGAAGCAGTGATAAAACAACAACAAGGAATTCCTTTTGTTTTAGCCACAATTGTGGAAGGTGAAGCAGGTTCACCCGGAAGAACCGGTTTCAAAGTTATCGCCTATAAAGATGGTTCATTTAATGGGACTGTTGGTGGCGGTAAAATGGAAAAATTGATTTTGGAAAAATGTGCAGAAATTCATAAAACAAAGCAAAATACTCTGGAAACATTTGCACTAAGCGAAGATGGAATAGGAATGGCATGTGGTGGTTTTGCAAAAGTTTTTTATGAATATTTCCCTGCTAAGAAAAGATTATATATATTTGGAGCAGGGCATACTTGCCACTCTTTAGCCCCAATTATGCTTTCGCTGGGATTTGAAATTATTGTGATTGATAACAGAGAAGAATTTGCCAATGAAGAAAAACTTCCATGGGCTAGCGAAATCTATTGTCAGGATTATAGTGAATATGTTAAAAATTTTCAACCTGAAGAGAACGATGCTGCAATTATAATTACGCATGGTCACATTTATGATGATGTAGTTCTCGATGGAATTTGTAAGAAAAATCCGAGCATGACGTATTTAGGAATGATTGGTTCCAAAGTGAAAGTAAAACAAATAGTTGAAAATATTAAATCAAAAAACTACGAAGGAGATTTTATAAGTAAAATATATTCACCTATAGGATTAAATATAGCAAAACGAACAACTGAAGAGATTGCTGTGGCAATTGCTGCTGAGATTTTGGCAGTTTATAACAAAGTAAATGATATTAAGTTTATGAGTAGGAAATAAGATTTGGGAAATGAATAAGATGCTAGATCAATTAAATAATTACATTGTTCAAATCAGTTCAGGAAAAGCTTCTACGGATTCTATCATAATATATCGATTGTTAGTTTCAATCTTAATTTTCTTAACAATTTGGATTACCAAAAAACTAATGCTCAGATTTATAGAAAGCAAGGTTGAGAATCAGAAAATGAAATATCATTGGAATAAAGTACTTAACTATACTGCATATACTTTGGCGTTTATTCTAATTGGTCGTTTATGGTTCGCAGGATTTCAATCAATAGCTACCTTTTTTGGTTTACTTACTGCAGGTATTGCAATTGCATTACGAGATATAATTACAAATTTAGTCGGTTGGATTTTTATTATTTCACGTCGTCCTTTTGAAGTGGGCGAAAGAGTGGAAATAGATGGGAATAAAGGAGATGTGATAGACATTCGGATTTTTGAATTTTCTATTTTGGAAATTGGTAATTGGGTTGATTCTGATCAATCAACAGGAAGAATTATTCATGTTCCCAACGGGAAAATATTTAATAAAAATTTGGCTAATTATGATAAAGGCTTTAATTATATTTGGAACGAAATTCCAATATTATTAACTTTTGAAAGTGATTGGAAAAAAGCAAAAGATATATTATTGAAAATTGCAAATGAAAACTCGGATATCACATCCAAAGGTGTGGAAAGCCAAATAAAACGCGCAGCAAAAAAATTCTTAATTTTCTACAAACATCTAACTCCGATTGTTTATACTGATTTAAAAGATTCCGGTGTAGAACTTACAATCCGCTATCTTTGTGCAACTAGAAAAAGAAGAGGAACTAGAGAAAAAATTGTAGAAGCTATTTTAACTGAATTTGAAAAACATAACGATATTGATCTGGCATATCCTACAACTAGATTCATTGGGAAATTATAAAGTGACAAGTTACAAGTAACAAGTGAAAAGTGAAAAGTGACAAGTAACAAGTGA
>JAMOPB010000087.1 GCA_027064945.1 Candidatus Cloacimonadota bacterium | reverse complement strand
ATCAACATCATCTTTACCTAATCTAACAGCTATTAACTCGATATTTATCAATTCATCAGATTCGATATCTATATCATCGATTATCTGAATATCAAAAGTTTTTTCAGTTTCATTAGCAACAAAAGAAATTTCCTTTGATCCTAATACACTAAAATCGTCTGTTTCTGTAGCTGTTGATTTTCCAAGAACTTCAATTCCAACTTTTGTTGATTTATCAATTTTACCACTTCTTATAAGCTTAATTGTTAAATTTCCTAAATCCTCTTCAACATCATATGATACATTCTCAAAATCAATTATTGATTTAGTTGGGCCTTGAGTCACATCTACAAAATTAGAATTATTACTTGTTATACCGCTTGTTATTTTAATCGCATAATAATCAGTATCAAAAAGTACATTAGTAAATATCATACTATCACTTGATGCAGTTTTTCTTTCAATTTCAGTATCTTTCCCACCATAAAGCACTATAATATCGCCACTTGAAATTCCGCTTACAGAAATTTCAGCTGAACCATCAGAACTTCCAGTCAATACAGGAGGAGTTACAGTAATATCATCATTATCAACTATTTGAATAGTAGATTGTCCTGTACGAGTTATTTCTACGTCTGTATAATTTACAGATGTAGGTAACACTTTTAAATTTAAATTGATTTCTTCATTATTTTCATCAACCAAATCATCAACAATACTGATATCAAAAGTTTTTTCTGTTTCACCATCATTAAAATAAACGATATGTGGTGCAAATGGTATTGAATAATCATTTGAATCTGCAGTTGATGAGGCTAATACTTCAATTTCTATTTGAGCATCACCGCTTAATTCACCTGTTCGAATAAGTTTTAATTCAATACTTCTTCCATCTTCATTAACAGAGTATAATTCGCTTTCAAAATCAATTTTTGCTTTTTCTACTACTTGCAAATCTTTAATTGTAACTTCCGTTCTACAATATTGATTTTGAGGAATATCTTGTAATTCTAATACCGCAACATGATCTCCAGTTAATTGAGAATTGTTAAATATAGTTAATGAAATAGTTTTTTCTGTTTCACCATTTGCAAATTCTAAATATCCAAGTTCACTGTCATAAGTGAATTCTTGACTAGATGATGCATTATTAGCTGGATCGTTAATATTCATATTGTAATATAATCTTTCAGCTCCATCACTTCCGTCTCTAATAACTTTAATTTCATATGTTCCAACATCTTCATTAAATTCATATGTTTCATATTCAAATTTAAAAAAATTCAATTGTGGTTTTCCTAAAGCATAAAGATTATGATCAACAGTTGTAAAATAAATAGTTCCATCTGATCCTATTGCTGGTGAAGATGCTATACCTGCTCTCGCCTTAAAATGCCATATTTTCGAACCTGTATTATTTAATTTATAGAAATTACCAAGACTATCTCCAAAATATATTTTACCCTGTGCATCTATAATTGGCGAAGAAATTATTTTTCCTGGAACATCATAAGACCATTTTTTACTACCATCTGTATTAATTGCATATAAATGGCCACCATCATTACCAATATAAATTGTTCCATCTGATCCTATTGCTGCCGATGAATTAACATCATCAATTAAATTTCCATCTAACATATATCCTTCTGTTATAAATTCCCACTTCTTAGTTCCATCAGGATTAATTGCATAAACTTTTCCATCATCAGATCCGATATAGATTGTTCCATCAGATCCTATTGCTGGTGAAGAATCAACACTATCACCTGTTACAAAATGCCACTTATAACTTCCGTCTGAATTAAATGCATTAAGATTTCCTCCGACTCTACCAACATATATTGTACCATCAGATCCAATCGCTGGCGATGAATACATTGCATCAATTCCTTGACCTATATGCATAGACCATTCACTGTAATCAGCTAATTCTGGATCACCCCATACTTTTGGAGAATTAGCAATTATATAATCTAAACTGGCTCCATAAATATATGGTGCAAATGAATATATTATTTTATTATCACTAGTAATTGCAGGACTACTTTTCATTCTCTTGTTTGATGAACTACTATCAATATCCATTATCCAATATTCATTTAGTAATGATTTTTTTTGACCCTCCATATAATCTCTATCTGAAGTAATAATATTAGAATCTTCAATAAGAATTGAACTAGAATCTTTATTTGTAAATGTAGTTAATGCATTTCCATTCTTATCATATTTAGATCCAACTTTATATCCTCCAAAGCTTGCATAAATATTATTTTCTTTATCAATTATAACCGAAGGCATGATACCAACAAATTGTTCGTTATATCTCCAGTTTTCGTCATTATCAATATCAGCTTTCCACTTCATGCCTGGATAATCTGTTCCAATAAATCTAGATTGTCTATTCCAGTTAAAAGTTGTTGGTTGAACTGCGTCTAAATCATACTTACCAGAGTCATACCCAATTCCTTGATTAAATTTAGAACCTATAGTTGCAACTTTTATTGCTTTTGAAAGATGATTTGTACTTTCATTTCCAGCACCATCTACCGCAATAACATAAAACTCATATTCAGTAAATTCATTTAACCCTGTCATAATATACTCATTAATATCTTTATCAACAGTAGTAATTAAATTACCATTTAAATATAGTTTATAACTACCCAGAGCTATATTGTCTACAGCATCATCCCAATTAAATTTAATTGAATTATTTGTTATATCAGTAGCTCTAAATACTTCAGCATCTAACCAATATGGATTTGTTGTATCATCTAAAGTAGTTTGAACCCCAGTCGGTCCATCATTAGTAATATTACCTTTCCCATCTTCAGCTTCTATCTTAATTGTATAATTTTTATTCGGTTCAAGATCTTGAAGCAAAAACTCTCTTCCAGTATTAACTTTTGTTTTAAGTATACTATCAACATATATATTATAATTTGCTACTCCATTAAGATCAGTTGCTTCTGACCAAGTAAGAAGCATACTAGTTTCCGTTACATTGCTGAATGTTAATTCAGCATTACTTGGCCAAACTGGTGATTCATTATCACTTAAAGTTATAGGTAATATCATATCATTACTACTTAAATTTCCAGCAGCATCAGCTAATGCAATTCTAAATGTATACTCTACATCATCCTCAAGACCAGTTACATCATATTCAAAGGTACCAGAATCTATCACTGCTATTGCGCTTTCTGAATGACCATCATATGATAAATAAATAATATAATTATTTACATATTTATTATCAATTCCAGTATCTGTCCAATTGAGTTTTAGACTAGTTGCAGTAATATCTGTAGCTGTAAAAGATGATCCTGTATCCCACATAGGTTTAGAAGTATCATTTTGAGTTGTATCTGTAACAACTACCCATTGACTTGGAACTTGCAGTTTGCTATATTCATTATCATTTGTACTGATACCATAATTAATCTGAGCAAATCTCTCATCTATAACCACATGATCATCAATTCCATTAATAGCTATATTTTGATAAACATTCCAATTAGTTTGATTAAACTCTAATTGATTTAAGTCTATGCTTATATCATTACTATTAGTTGATATATTTAATAAAACATCATCAGTAGGTTTAGATTTAAGTTTAAAACCTAAACTAATAGTATCGCCTTCTTCAACATCATTAAAATCTAATTCATTAACTATTCCTTCTGTAGCTACTCTTACAGCATCAGGTCTACTAGTTGAAGTTGCAATAGCATTCAAATACACTTTATTAGTTCCATCAAGATCTACTTTAATTAAACGCATTTCATTTTTATTTTGAACTATTAATCCTGCAGTATAAATAATGCTATTTCCATCTGGCGAAAATTCTACAGTTGCAGCATAATAATCATCATTAGATATATTTATCCCACTGTCAGCATTTCCTTGAACATCAACAATATATACTTCTCTATTCCCACTATTCTCATTTTTTATATAAGCAATTTTAGTTCCATCTGGCGACCATACCGGTACCATTGCATTTTCTTCAGTTGTAAGTTCTTTTACAACTTTTCCTGTTTTAGACGCAATCACAAGTTTTCCGAAATTATCATAAGAACTATTATTAATTTCATCACCATGATCCGCTATTCTACGATTTGATCCTTTTGTATATGCAATCATATTTCCATCTGGCGACCATGAAGCACCAGTAATATTGTTACTTGTATCAGGGTTTAAGAAATAATTTTCATATCGACTTGGTTCAGTAATTCTAAACCCTTCTAAAACTTCTTCTCCATTATTTTCCACATATTCTAAATTTCTAGAAATTAATCTATCGTTAATATCCCATGGTTGAGCACCTAAATCTGCCCATCCAAACAGATTTCCTTTTGATATTCCATTTGATTCAACAAATCCAACTCCACCCATAGTCCAATACATTTCTCCAGTAGCGTTGAAAGCGATATAGTCTCCTGAATCTGAGAAATAAGCATCTAGTGGCAAATCAATATCACCACGCCAAATTTTAATTGGATACGATCCATCAGCTTCTGCAACATATAACCAATCATTACTATACGCAAGTTTCTTCCCATCTTTTGACAAAGAAGGTTTCCCATGTATAGATCCGTTTCTAGTTATCCTTCGCTGATTACTTCCATCCATATTAGATATAAAAATATCACCTTTTCTAGCTAATCTAGGATCCGGCCTAAACATATTATAAAATGTCCTATCACTTTGAGTTCTTACTAAATAATCATTAATTTCAGATTGAACATTATTTATAGGCATATTATTAATCTCATTAATTTCTCCTACAGTAGTAATTAAATCAACCTGTGGAGCACTTATTTCGTTTTTTTGCCATACCATAGTTATATCAGCATGTCCAGTTGCTGCAACACTTAAATGTCCAATTCTTACTCCATTTTCATTTTCATCTAAAGTAACATACGGCTGATTAAACGTAACTCCTTCATCAAATGATCTTGCAAAAATAACTTTAGAGTCAAACGACATATCTCTACCATAAACTATATCTCCCCAACCATTTTTTTCAGTAAAACCTTGTTCTATCCAGACCAACGTTGGTGTTGTATCTCCATCAAGAACTAACTCCGGTGTTTGTGAATCCATTTTTGAATTTGATACATTAATCTCATCTGTTAAAGTTCCCTCAGGACTCAACTTTTTAAAGAAAATATCCTCTCTTTTTTCTTCAAAGTCCAAATATGATTTTTCATAAGATATATACACATAACCGTGTTCATCGACATCAATACTTGGATGTTTTGCAACACTGTACATGGCTGTAGCATCAAACCACCAATTATTTTGATTCATTAATCCGG
This sequence comes from Candidatus Cloacimonadota bacterium, assembly GCA_027064945.1. Lineage (GTDB taxonomy): Bacteria > Cloacimonadota > Cloacimonadia > Cloacimonadales > TCS61 > DAOWES01. The sequence continues at coordinate 2,046 of JAMOPB010000087.1, read as the reverse complement.
TTCTAACATTAGTTATCTTTGTAGGTTGACTAAAGTTTACATTAATATTATGATAATTCAATTCAGTTTTTGAAACATATATATCACGTGCATAACTTTCACTCATAACTCCATGTTCTTGACTGAATGCTACTGCAATAAAAGTTCCATCAGATTCAATATCTGATTGTGCGCTATCATTTTCAGATCCTGTAATTTCTTCTTTTTTAAATAATGTATAATTATTATTCTGATTTTCTAAAGTTGCAACTTTAATTACTGCATTTTCATTTACTTTTGTAGCTTCCTCAGTCCAAGAAATAAAAACATCATTATCTCCATCAAAATCTATATCAGTTACAGTTATATCCGGTTCAACTGAATTTGATTGACTATCTGAAATATTAAACTCATTATTCCAATCAGATCCATTATTTGAATAAGAAAACATAATTTGATCTCTATCATTATCAGTTCCTACCCAAACGGCATAATAAATGCCGTCTTTTGCAAAAACTTTAGGTTTCCCTGGTGCTGTTATAATTCCACCTATGTTTTGTGAAACAATTACACCATCACTCATCTCTGATTCGCCAGACTTTACTATAGCTGTGACTAATTGATTCCCATTTTTATTATTTTGATCAATCCATGCAACTATTCTATTACCATTACTACTATCCATTGCAACCGTTGGTCTTAAACTTACTGAATTAATTTGCGAAATTCTAGTTACATCAGAAAACTTTCTTACGGCAACCTCTACTTCATTCGAAACTAATTCTCCAATAGTTGTTACCGTAAAAGGTCCGGACTGTGCTGATTCTGGAACCTTAAATCCTAACTTTTTATGACTTTCTGGATAAGTTAAAGGAATTGTCATAGGAACACTTTTACCACCGTTCCAATTCCCTTCATTATGATCTTTAGTTTTACTAAATCCTCTACCCACTACAGGCCATGATTCCTTAATAATTGCTGATGGATATGCTTCTATCATAGGAGGCAAAATTCTTATATCTTCTTTATGAGATAACCAATCTCCAACTTTAGAAAAGAATTTTCCTGATACCGTATCTGGAACAATAGCGCTAAAAGACTTAAATTCAGTTTCATTAACTATTGATTTTCCAGTATCATTATAATTTATTACAGGTTCAAAAAACATTTTTTGGAAGAAACTATTGTTTGAAAAACCTTCTCCTATTATTTTCAATTTATCGCCTATATATGCTACAAGTTCATTGCCGTTTTTAACTGTATCAATATTGTTAACATCATTAATAATAGATGCTTCACTAAATGGTCCCACTATTTGAGTGCCAGATATTGACTTCATATGTCGCGTTATACTAACACTTTCTTTCGAAATACTTCTACCTACTTGATATATATCAGCTTGTATAGTAATATCAGCCTCTCCAGGCTTATAAGCAGTAAGTATTAATCTATCTTCATCTTCATTCCAATTTCCTGAAATAACATCCGGATTACTACTTATAGCTTTAATTTTAACTTCAATATCTTCAAGATGAATATTCATATCTGGAATTGCACCTAATCCATCTAAAATATTAACTATACTACCAACAATAAAACCTGATTGAAGAAATTCTTGACTTAAATCTTTTAATTTATCCGCTTGACCGCCTTCACTAGTAAAACTTATTCCTCCTTCAAACGAATAAGGCTGCGTAACATACATAATTCCCTCTCCGGTTGTAACCGGATTTTTAACGCTTCCGAAATATTGATTAAGTTTATAGTCATTTCTATAATTCCCTGTACCGAAACTATTTCCTACAACTTCAGTAGGCGCATAACTAAGCACAGCAACAATTGTCTTAAGAATTATTATAATAGGCGTAATAATTTCATATACAATCACTTTTATTGTTGAAATTATTGGTGCAAGAGTCATAGCAGTTGCTCCAAAGTCAAAGAAAAGTGAACCTACTGATATCGCAACTAATGAAGCTAATGTTACCTTCAACCAAGTTCTAACTTCGTCTAGCATATTTATAATTGTTTCTATAACATCAGCAGCTTGCTCAATATTTTCAATTG
>JAMOPB010000086.1 GCA_027064945.1 Candidatus Cloacimonadota bacterium | reverse complement strand
AAGTCTTGTAGTGCCATTTTTTATAATAATGAAAAATTACCAATTTAAACAATTATTGTTACCTATATATTTCTAATCGCTCAGATTAGGTTTTAACAAAGCGAATATAACTTGCCATTTTAGTAGTATTTAAGCAGATTTCCTTAAACAGTGTTTATCTGATTCGGTAATTTTATCCACCCATGTACGTATCTCAAAGAAATTTATGAGTAATTTATCAATATCTTTTCTTACCTCATACAAATTAGAGTGTCCTTGTTCAATCGTATAATCAATAAAATCTTTAGCTAAATTCATGAATATAATTTCAACAAATTCGTACTACCATAACTCAAATAACTCTTGATAGAAATCCGCTACAATCTGCCCCATAGGTTTATAGTTATTTTGCTCTTTTCGGTAGCAAAACATAATGTAAAATACATATCGTATTGTTAAATCTGCAACCATGGCTGCATAATTTGATGATTTGCTCTGATTGTATCCAAAATATTGTCGAATTTCTTTAAAGATGCACTCAATGCTCCATCTTCTCATGTATATTTTCAACACTTCTATCTCAGAGAGATTAGTATCTGTCGAAATTATTGCTTTCCATTTTTTTACCTTTGGATACTTGAAGAAACATATTTTTATTGCTCCGATTATTGTTCTTTACTCAATCTTCTTTGCACTGGCAACATCAAGTATTTCAGCTTCAATAGACTTATATTTTATTCCTGATATCGGATCATTACGCCATTTTCCTTCCCGGCGATACAATTCATTCAAACTCAAAAACCGTTCTCCATATTTATATTTCTTGGTATCATTTTTCAACATAGAAATCAAAACTTTTCCTGATGGAACTAATGTATCAAAGATAAAGGAAAAGCTTTAAGAACAGTTGTACCATGAATCCCATAACATATATTTAAAAGGATACTTTCTTTGGTTTGCTCGTTTGATTATTCTGATTATGATATCGGTTTTCTTTTCTCTGGCGAAACGTCTCCTCTGCTCAGTATGACTCCCTTTAGGATATTTTACCTTCCTCGCATGTTTGATAAGATTTTTGCCAATTTCTAATTCGAAATCAATTGGGATGGCTGTTATTCCATTAGTCCAAGTTGCTGTGATATTTTGAGACTCCATAAAATAATTACGCTTACTGTGATCGTAAAACCAGCTACTATTTAGCATTTTACGTCTGATTTTGCTTTATTCGTATCATCAAATATCAAACAACAATCATCTGGATTTTATTCCGGGCAAAGATGGGAAAACTTTTTTACTATTGGATATAATAAATTTCGCCAATTATATTCATAATTGCCTTCCTGAGAGGATTGCTAAGTCGAAGCATTACTTCTTTGTTAGCGTTACTGCACCGCTATATGCAAAAATAACTTTTGCATATAGATTCCGGTTTGTAATCGAACTCAAAGCAAGAAGAAGTGGTTCTCATCCAAATTTAGACAAAAAAAATCCCACTTCGTTTCCGAAGTGGGAAAATGGTACGCCCGAGAGGATTCGAACCCCTAACCCTCTGATCCGTAGTCAGATGCCCTATCCAATTAGGCCACGAGCGCATATGTATTGCTAATCAAAAATTTTCAGTTTTTGTGTCAAGCCTAATGTTTCTTTTTTTCTAAAAAAAATAATAATACAAATCGTACATACTGACAAAAAGCAGCTAATCATGCAATAAATTAATGTGTTATGAAAAGGGATGAATTTCTGGTGGGAAAATGTAAATTTATTCAAATAATACAAGTTTTACTCAATAGTAAGATTTCGCTATCTTCTACTTGACAAAAGTCTCTTGTAAAAAAGTATCACACGAAATTCTAAGTTAATTGGAATGCTCAGGTTATTGCGTGTTTCAATTCTTGTGAACATTTTTTAATTAAAAATAAATAGGAGAGATTATGATTAAAATATTTAACTCCAGAAGAGAAAAATTAGCAACTGAGATGCAGTCTGGAGATTTAGTTGTCATTTTTGCTAATGAAATGCCTTCAATGCCGGTTTCATTCCTTCAGGATAAAAATTTTTACTATCTAACCGGATTAGAAATTCCTAAAGCTATTTTCTTGTTAGAGAAAATAAATAATAAATCGGTATCGCATCTTTTTATTGAACGTGGAATTCCTGAAATGGAAGTTTGGGAAGGGAAGAAAATGACAGTAGAGGAAGCAAGAGAGCTTACGGGAATAGAAAGCGTTCAATATCTAGATCGCTTTAATAATTTTATCTCAGCAAAACTTCCCAATATGGAAAGATTATTGGTTAATATAGAACATCTTAATATTGATGACGTGCTTGATAAACGTGCAAAATTTGCACAAAATGCACGGGAAAGATTTATTCATCTCACTTTCCAACCTGTTACCAATTTAATGAAAAATCTTCGTATGATTAAGGATGAATGGGAGATAGAGCAATTGTCGAAAGCTATTGAAATTACTGAACGCGGAATCAGGCATATTTATTCCCAATCAAAAGCGGGGGACAACGAAGCCAAATTGCAAGCGATGTTGCATTATGAAGCTATTGCAGCTAATGCAAAACATATGGGATTTTCTGCTATTATTGCCGGTGGCGTAAACGCTACAACTCTGCATTATGGTGAAAATAATTGCGATATTGATGAAAACTCATTGGTTCTTTTAGATGTGGGAGCTGCTTGGAATAATTATAGTGCTGATATCTCAAGAACTTTTCCAATTTCAGGAAAATTTACTCCACGCCAAAAAGAAGTTTATGCAGCTGTTTTAGCTGTGCAAAAAGAGATAATCGAAATGGTTAAACCAGGTGTTACAATGCAAGAGTTAAATTCAAAAACTAATGAATTGATTATAAAAGAATTAAAAAATCTTGGTTTGATCAAAGAAAACAGTGAATTTAGAACATACTATATGCATAGTATTGGTCATCATTTAGGTTTAGATACTCATGATTTGGCTGATAGAACAAAACCACTTACTGCAGGTTGTGTTATTACTGTTGAACCGGGTATTTATATTAAGGAAGAAAAAATAGGAGTGCGTATTGAAGATGATATTTTAGTTACCGAAAATGGATATAGAATCTTATCAAAATCTATACCAAAGGAAATTGAGGAACTTGAAGAACTGTGCAAATAAGGAGTTGTTATGAAAACTGCAATTTATCCCGGCACTTTTGATCCCATTACAAATGGACATATTGATATTTTGCATAAAGCATCTAAATTATTTGACCGAGTTATTTTGGCAGTTGCAGCTGTAACCGGGAAAAACACAATGTTTAATTTAGAAGAGCGTACAGAAATTTGCAAAGAAGCTTGTTCCCATTTACCTAAAGTCGAGGTGATCAGCTTTGACGGGTTATCAGTGGAATTTGCTGATAGTATGAGCGCTGATGCAATGATTCGAGGTCTTAGAGCAGTTTCGGATTTTGAATATGAGCTCTCTTTAGCTCTTATGAATAAAAATCTTAATAATCAAATAGAAACAGTTTTTTTTGTTCCGGATAATAAATATCTTTACCTTAGCTCAACCATGATCCGGCAGATAGTTGGATTACAAGGTGATGTGAAAGAAATGATACCACAATGTGTGGAAAAAGCGATGAAAAAAAAATTAGAGAGGAAAAATGCAAAATAAGAAAAAGCAAATCAATGTTAAATTAGATGAACAAGTCGGTGAAGGAATTTATTCAAATTTTTTTATGATTACAAATTCTTCTTCTGAATTTGTCTTGGATTTTGGGCGAATTTTACCGGGTGTTCCTTCTGCTAAAATATATAGTAGAGTGTTAACTACACCGCAACATGCAAAACAACTATTGCAGATATTGGAAAACAATATTAAGAAATTTGAAGAGCAGAATGGGGAGATAAAGCTTCCCGGTAAAATAGAGGACAAGAATATAGGATTTAAAAGCAACGGACAAAAATCTTGACTTATGTGATAGAAAATAAGTTTTTGAGTTTTCTGAAAAGTAAATGGGAAAGTTCATTTTTTCTAATCTGATAAATAAGATGAAATAAACTTTTCTACAGTTATTTAGCTGTAAAATTAAATAACGAAATATTTAAAATAAAGGGAGTTAATGCTAATGAAAAACAGAAAAATTCGTGGATTAGTTATCTTGGTAGTTCTGCTGGTTACAGCATATTACTTAGCTCCACTTCTGGTTCCCAATCTTCCGGGTTTTATGCCTGACAAAGAATTAAAATTGGGTTTGGACTTGCAAGGTGGTATGCAGGTTTTATTGGAAGTAGACTATTCTGAGTTGAAAATTTCAAATGAAGAAAAAGAGGATGCTGTCAAATCAGCTTTAGAAATTATTAGAAACCGTATTGACCAATTTGGTGTATCTGAACCGGATATTCGTAGAATTGGGAAAAATAGAATTCAAATTCAGCTTCCCGGCGTAAAAGATTTTGGCCGAGCTAAAGATTTGATCGGTAAAACTGCATTACTTGAATTCAAATTAATAGCAAAAAATGATGAAATTCAAGCTGCTGTTGATGCTGCTAATAAGTATCTTAGCGAAAATCTTGATAAGTATGATTATTTGAAAAAATTTGCTGAAACTGAACAAGTTGATATTTTGGAAGATGAAGAAAATACTGATGCTAATGATGATATTTTTTCTCAGCTTATCACTGCTGACGGTTCATCTTTTATGGTGAGTAATGAAAATATAGATATCTTTCGTAAATTAATCAAAGACAAAGATTTTCAAGCTGCTATTCCTAGCGGATTGAAATTTGCTATTGGTAAAGAAGATAGAAATGACAGATATGCTGATCGTAATGTATTTGTACATTATACAAAAGCAGAATTAAGCGGAAAATATTTAGAAAGTGCTACAACAAAGATCGGTAACGGATATACCGCTAAAGATAAAGGACCTTATATTGCTTTAACTTTTGATAAAAAAGGCGCTAAAATCTTTGCTAATGTTACAGGTCAAAATATCGGACGTAGATTAGCTATTGTTTTAGATGATGTTGTTTACATGGCTCCAAATATTGAAACTAAAATACCTACTGGTGAAGCTAGAATTACAGGTGGATTTACATTACAAGAATGTCATGATTTAGTGATTGTTCTTAATGCCGGTAATTTACCTGCTCCTGTAAATATTATCGAAGAAAGAACTGTAGGACCATCTTTAGGTTCTGATAGTATTAAAGCAGGTGTCTTAGCTGCAATTATTGGCTTGGCTGTAGTTGTTCTGTTTATGATTATCTATTATGGATTGTCAGGGCTTATTGCTGATATCGCTGTAACTATTAACGTTGCATTTATCTTGGCTATGATGACAATGTTAGGTGGAACTCTTACTGTTCCCGGTATTGCAGGTATGATTCTTACTATTGGTATGGCTGTTGACGCAAACGTAATTATTTTCGAAAGAATTAGAGAAAATTTACGTGCAGGAAAAACTGTTAGAACAGCTGTTGACTCAGGATTTAGTCGTGCTTTTGTTACAATCGTGGATGCTAATATTACAACTTTAATTACAGCATTAGTATTGTATCAATTCGGTACTGGTCCTATTAAAGGTTTCGCTGTTACACTCTCAATTGGTATCGTGGGCTCAATGTTCTCTTCCATCTTATTAGCTAAAGCTATTTTTGATGGTATGATTACAAACGTTAAACGCGATAAATTGAGTATATAAGGGAGGTTCCATGAGATTTTTCGGAGAAACAAACATAGATTTCACAGGAATGAGAAAAATTGCTTTTGCAATTTCTGCTATCATTATCTTAGCAGGCATTATCTCTCTTGTTATTCATAAAGGTCCTGAATATAGCATCGATTTTAAAGGTGGTATTTCATTGGAATTGGATATCAGTCCACAAGAAGGCGGGCATAAACTTGATGTTCAGGAAATAAGAAATGCTCTATCTGATGCTGGCATAAAAGATATCGAAATTCAAAGTGTAAAAGGTTCAACTGAGCGTGATTTAATATTGATCAAAGCTCCTGCAGGAGAAAGTAAAGGTGATAATATTGTTCAAGCTATTAAAAAAGCTTTTCCAAATAATATAGATCCTGACAATTTTATTCGCTTGCAAGAAGAAGTTGGTCCTAAGGTTGGAGACGAATTAAAGGGTAAAGCTATCTTAGCTGCTTTCTGGGCCCTTTTAGGAATTATTCTTTATATCTGGTGGAGATTTGAATTCTCTTATGGATTAGCTGCTGTAATCGCACTTTTCCATGATGTGCTTATCACAATCGGTATATTCTCTATTTTCGGAAGAGAAATTAGTTTATCTGTTGTAGCTGCACTCCTTACTATCATTGGTTATTCTTTGAATGATACAATCGTAATCTTTGATAGAATTAGAGAAGATTTGAAACTTTATCGTAAGAAACCTTTTGCTGAAGTTATCAATATGAGTATTAATCAAACTCTTAGTAGAACTGTGATTACTTCACTTACTACTTTTGTTGTTGTGCTTTCACTCTATCTCTTTGGAGGTTCAGTGATTCATGATATGGCTTTAGCTTTGTTAATTGGTGTGATTGTTGGTACATATTCATCAATTTTTATTGCTAGTCCAATCTTAGTAGAACACTTCATTAGAAGACAAAAGAAAGCTTTAAAGAAATAATATTTCTTTGATGTAATAAAATTAAGAGCTACTCTTTCGAGTGGCTCTTTTTTTTGGGATGTAATTTTTGGATTATTGAATGTTATATTGATTAATAATTATACTATGAATGAAATTCGGTGTTAATAGCCATATTTCTTATTTATAAAACTGCAATAATAATATTGCTATTCATTTATTAAATATCTTTACAGATAACGTACAAATAAATAATTAAGTAAATATTGTTCTATTAATAAGGAGCTAATTAATGAAGATTCTAATGCTAAATGTTATGAAAAATGATTATGAAATTGTAGCTGAAAAATGTACGAATAAAAATTATTTATTAAGTTCAGAAAACGCAAAAAATGAAGTTGAAATCATTAAGCATATAGAAGAAAAATCTCCTGACGTTTTGATTGTTGATGTAAAGGAGATTAGAGAAAATTATTTAAAAAACATCATTAAAAAAATCTCATACAATAGAGAAAATATTAAAATCATTTTAAATCCGAATGTTGATAAAAACTCTATTTATGAAATGGGAGCTGACTACATTTATCATACACCGGAACAAACTATAGAGTTAGAAAAAAATCTAGAAATCATTATGAAAACTTCTTCAAAAGTAAAAAATGTAAATAAGGAAAATAAATTCGAAGAGTTAGAAATCTTTGAGCAAATTTTTCATGATTCCTCAGATGGTATTGCTGTTTTAGATGCAAATGGGGAAGTATTGAAAGTTAATAACAGTTTTTGTGAAATATTGCAAATCAAGAAAGAGAATTCAAAGAACATCTCTGTAAAAGAGTTATTTAAGAAGGAACTATCGCGGCAACAGATAGAAAAAATAAAAGAATATCGTAGTTCAGATAGAAAAGATATCTCTTTTGAAATAGAATTTGATACTAAATTTTGTGATTGTACCATTTCAAGAGCAAAGTCAGATAATATTTATATTCTTAACTTGAAAGATGGATCAAAAAGGGAAAATGCTTTGAAATTAGCAGAAAGAAGCCAAAAAATTTCCCAGCAAATATTTGAAGGATCTTTAAGTGCAGTATTTATTTTAGATGTATGTAACAATAAAATTATACAAGCGAATTCAGCTGCATCAAAATTAATCTCGCTTTCCATTCCATCCTTGTTAGATAAAAATTTTTCCGAGCTATATTTAGATGATGATCCACAACTGGAAGAGATTGTTAAATCTATTACAGAAACAGGTTCCAATAAATTCATGGTTTCCAAAGAAATTAAAAATTTCCAAGGGAAAGATCATCATTGCGATTTACTTTTTTCCTATTTCAAAATAGATGATTCACCGTTGGTTCAAGTTACTTGTTTGGATGTTTCTCAGCAACTCGAGATGGAAAAAGCTTTCCGAGGAAGTGAAGATCAGTTCTTATTATTTATGGATTATCTTCCTTTAGCTGTATATATGAAAGATTCCAAAGGTAGGCTTATTTACACAAATAAATATGCTAAAGATAAGTTTCTTCCTAAAGATTGGTGTGGAAAAAGAACAGTAGATATATTTGGTGTTAAAAAGTGTTTAGAAACTCAGAATAGGGATAAAAAGCTTGAATATGGGATAACTTCGCACCAGATAGAAAAAATTAAAGATAATACAGGGAAAAATTATACTATCTCGCTACAAAAATTTAGTTTTATCAATTCCTTAGGTGAAAGAAATATAGGTGGAGTCGGGCTCGATATAACCGGATTGGAATTGGCTAGAGAGAAAGTGAAAATAATGTATCAAGTCACAAATAGTATTTTAAACATCGATTCTTCTGTAGAATTTTATGAAAATGTAGCTAATTTGATTTCTCCAATTATTGATTCATCAAGTTTATCTATTGCATTGTATGATGAGAATGAGGATCTTCTAAAAATAGTGTTTAACAGAGGAACTCAATATGATTTTGCAAAATTACCAAGAAAAAAGATGCTATTATGGGAAGTTTTTGATTCAGGTGAATCTAAACAATATACTGAAAGTGAAATTTCAGAAATGTGGCAACATGGTCTGTTGGAAGAAGAAAGAGAAATTGGAAAACCTTGGATGGGAGTTTGCCTAAAAAAAGAAGATAAAAAAATTGGAGTTATTGCTGTTCAAGATTATGGTTACGGAGAAGAAAATAAATTACAATTTTTGGGAAAAATTGGAGATGAGGTAGTTTTAGCTACTATACATTATGATTATTCAAAAAGAATTCAGAAAGATCTTGAGGTGAAAGATTTCTTAATCCAAGAAGTACATCATAGAGTAAATAATAATCTGCAAATTATATCTAGTATTTTGAATTTACAATCGGAATTGGATATGTCTTCTCATTGTAAAAGCTTGATTACAGCAACTGGAGCAAGAGTAAAGGCGATTTCTTTGGTGTTATCGAAGCTATATACTGCTGAAAGCATAAATAATATTAATTATCAAAGTTATGTTTTAGCATTGATAAGAAATTTAATGAAAACATATAGCAAGAAAGATTTAGGAATTAAGATAGATTATGATTTACACGATATTAGTTTAGATGTGAATTTGGCAATTCCGTGTGGTTTATTAATAAATGAGATTGTCGGAAATATTTTCCAATATTCTTTTCCTGATGGAGAAGGAACATTGAGAATTGCAATGTATGAAGAAGATGATTTTATAACATTAAATATCTCTGGTAATGGAAGTGGAATTTATTGCGAAGAAAAAAATTCGGGACTTGGAATAAAATTGATTGAGATTTTGACAAATCAGTTGCGCGCTGATGTTAATGTTGATTATTCCAAAGGTATAAGCTATTGGATAAAATTTAAAAAAATAAGATTAAAAACATTTTCTTCGGGGATAAAAATCATTTAAAAAAAACTCTCGGATTTTTACAAATAATCCGAGAGTTCAAAATTATAAAATTAAGTTAAACTTATTTATTTAAACCTCTTTCAGAATTATCAATAAATTCAACAAATAATTTTTGTTCAGGAGTGAGTTCTAATTTCTTAGACTCTTCCAAAGCTTGGCTAACATTCTTTCCTGAATTATAGAAAAGTTTATAGATACTTTTTATATCCACTATGCTTTCTTGGCTAAATCCTTTTCTTTGCAAGCCCACAGAATTTAAGCCCATAACTTTATAGGGAAATCCTTCTCCGCGTGTGAAAGGAGGAACATCTTTTTTTACTCCACTTTTCCCACCAACAAAGGCGTATTTTCCAATTTTCACAAATTGATGTAAAGCTGTCATTCCACCAATTGTAACGAAATCATGAACATGAATATGTCCGGCAAACTGAACGGAATTTGCAATTATTAAATTGTTTCCTAAAATGCAATTATGAGCTACATGTGAATATGCCATCAAAAGACAGTTATCTCCAATCTGAGTTGGCTCATCCATTGTTGCAGATTTGTTAATAGTGCAAAATTCTCTGAAAGTATTATTTGAACCGATTATAAGCTTGGTTGGTTCTCCCTTATATTTTAAATCTTGAGGATTACTTCCAATAACTGCAGAATGATAAAATTTGTTATTATCTCCGATTGTAGTATCTCCATCAAGTATTACATTGGAAATTAAAACATTATTATTACCTAAAACAACATCTTTTCCAATCAAACAAAATGGTCCTATATGATTATTGTCTCCTAATTTTGCACCATCTGTAATTCTAGCTGTAGGATCAATATAATTCATCAAATTACTCCTATTTATCCACTACTTTAGCCATGAAATCCGCTTCAGTAACTTTGGTAGAACCTACATAAGCGTCTCCATGCATTTTTGCAACTCCCCGCTTTATTGATATTACTTTCAATTCAAATCGTAAAGTATCGCCAGGTTTTACCGGTTTACGGAATTTCACATTGTTGATTGAAGCAAAATAAGCTACATATTTTTCAGGCTCATCATAAGAATTTAATAACATAATTCCACCTGTCTGAGCCATTGCTTCTACTATTAGAACACCAGGCATAACGGGATGACCAGGGAAATGCCCGTTAAAAAATGGTTCATTAATGGTAACATTTTTTAGTCCTACAATTTTCTCTCCTGCTTCAAATTCTGTGATTTTGTCCACTAATAAGAATGGATAACGGTGAGGCAGAATTTTTTGAATTGCATCGATATCAAAAATAACTTCGCTAGATTTTTTCTTCTGATATATTTTCTGTAATTGCTGCTTTTTGTATATCTTGCGTAATTTCTTAACCAATTCTACATTCGTTTTATGACCTGATCTGGCAGCTAAAAAATGTCCTTTAATTGGAACTCCTAATAATGCCACGTCACCAATTAAATCCAAAACTTTGTGTCTTACAAATTCATTATAATAACGCAGTGGTCTGTGATTTAATAAACCATCTTTGCCTACGTAAATTTCTTCTTCAATATGGAAAATTTCTCTTAGTTTATCTATTTCTTCAATAGGAGTTTGAGGATTTGCCACAACTACTGCATTATCCAAAGACCCACCTTTAATTAATCCGGCTTCCTTAAGCATGATAATCTCGTGTAAGAAACAGAATGTTCTTGCTGAAGCAAAATCACTTTCGAAATCTTTAAGCGATTGCATAGTTGTATATTGTGTTCCCAATGCCTTCTGTTGATAATCAACCATAAAAGTAACTTTCAAATCATCTGAAGGAACAATTACAATATCTACATTATCAGCAGGTGCGGAAAAAGAAATAGGTTCTTCAATTTCCAAATATTCTCTTTCAGATTCCTGAGTTACGATTCCCACTTTTTTCAATAATTCGATAAATATAATAGCGCTACCATCTGCCACTGGAACTTCCGGTCCTGAAACTTCAATTCTAATATTATCTATATTCAAACCTTTTACTGCTGCTAAAACATGTTCTATTGTAGCAACAGATGCACCATTTACACCAATTGTAGTTCCTCTGGAAATATCAATCACATGATCGATATCTGCCGGTATTTCAGGATTATTTTCCAAATCAGTTCTGACGAATACTATTCCTTCATCTGCTTGGGCCGGTTTAAATGTTAAAGTTGATACTTCGCCGGAATGTAAGCCAACACCACGATAACTTATCTCACCTTTAATAGTTTGTTTAAATTCGTTCATTTTCTTTCCCTTTGCTCACGTTTAAAAGCTTTTGCAATTTCCGGTAATTTCTTTTCTGAAACCATTATTTTTTTACGCAATTTTGCATCGATAGCCGGAGTCCCAAAAACTTTTTCACCTTTTTTAATACTATTGGTTACTCCAGATTGTGCACCAATCTGAACATAATCTTCTACTTTTAAATGACCTGCAAGACCTGCTTGACCGGCAATGAAAACAACATTTCCGATTTCTGTGCTGCCGGCTAATCCTACTTGAGCACATAAAACCGTGTTTTTCCCAATCTTGCAATTATGGCCGACTTGTACTAAATTATCCAATTTTGTTCCTGCTTGGATAATGGTGGAAGATAGTGTACCTCGATCAACGCAACTATTTGCACCGATCTCTACATTATCCTCTAAAATCACATTACCTACTTGTGGAACTTTGTGATGCTCATTATTATGAAATATGTATCCGAATCCATCAGCACCAATTACTACTCCGGAATGTAAAATATTATAATTCCCAATTTTACAGTCCTGATAAATAACTACGTTAGGATGAAAATGTGTATGAGAACCGATCTCTACATTTTCTTTAATTACACAATTTGCTTCTATTTTGCTATGATCACCGATTGAACTGTTTTTTGAAATAACTACATTTTCTCCAATAAAAACATTTTCACCTATTTTAACAGTTTTATCTATTACAGCGGATTCTGCTATGAAAGCTATAACTTGATTTTCCAAAGCTAACCAAGCTTTTAATAAAATCATAAAATGCATATAAGGTTGAGGAGATTTGATAATTGTAGTCTGAGGTAGATCAATATCGAAATCTTCCGGAACAAATATCAATCCGGCTTTAGTTTCTTTTAAATGATCAACATATTTCTTGTTTTCAAAAAAGCAAACTGAAGCTTGATTAGCTTCAGTTAGTTGAGCAACATTATCAAAATATTTCTCTTTGGAATATACTGATTCTAAGCCAACTTGCTTTAAAATATTTTCGGTTGATAAAGGATTTTTAAATCGCTTCATAATTATTCAGTATAATTTTCTAACTCTTCTATTATTAAATCTGTGATATCAAGATTTGGTTTAGCATATAAAACACTTCCAGCTGATACATCAAAAACCATTGAATAATTATTTTCCACTGAAACTTTATCAATTACCGATTGCATTTTTTTCAAGATGGGAGTTAATAACTCATTTTGTTTTTGAATGAACAGACCGTTTTCACCAAAATATTCTTGAACTTTATTTTGACGCTGCATTGAAAGTTCTTGGATTTTATTTTGTGCTTCTTTTTTTGCTGTTTCGGTCATCATCACTTGCTTGCTATCATAATCATTGTAAAGAGCTTCAATCTCTTTATCCATTTCGTTTATCTCATCTTCCCATTTTTGCTTTTGATCCATTAAAGTTTTTTGAGCTTCAATTGTGTCAGCGCTTTCACGCATTATTTTATCAGAATCTATGTAAGCAATCTTATTTGATTCTGCAAAAACAGCAGTAAATAAGCCTACTAACAACAATCCAACTAATAATATTTTCTTCATTATGTACCTCCGAGTTTAATTTTTTAAATTTCATCCATTTTCTATAAACTCCTCTATTGAGTCAATAAAATTATAGTTTCAGTTTTTTTATCTAGCAAATATTCCCAAAAACACCGATTTAATTTTTTCTAAAACGGCTAAATATTTTCTGAGATAAATATTAGCAATTAGAAGAATAAATTACAAATGTTGTTAATAATGGAAAATTGGAGTAATTCGAAACTTTCTTTTTTGGTTCGGTATAAGAATTTGAAATTTTCTTAGTAGTTGGTTGCTTTGGTTTTGTGGGATTAAATCTAATTTTTCCGATATCTTAATCAGAATGATTAAACAAGCAAAATAAAGGGCAATTACTTTTCAAGGATTTATTATGTGATTCATTTTACAACTGCTCTATAAGTTTTTATTTATCTTTGATACAGTAGTTCAATTAGGAAACGTTTTGATTTCTATGTTAGGGAATTATTCCAAAAAATATGAGTATGAAGGACTGCTTTTGAGCTTGAATGAATTGCATTTCCGAGATTGGAAATTGATAAATTTATAAATAATTTTTATTAAAAAGAAAGGGTTACTTGATAAAAGCAACCCTTTCAGCAAATTGTATCAAATGCTATTTAACATTAATTGTCATTAGAAAAGCGATTAAAATGCCTAAAATAGCACCCCAAAAAACTTCCATTGGAGTATGACCTATAAATTCTTTTAGATTTTTATCTAATAGTTTTCTACCTTCTTTTTTCCAAATTCCATCAACAATTTTATTAAGAATTTGTGCTTGGAAACCTGCTGCTCTTCTTACTCCGGTAGCATCATACATCACTACTGAAGCAAAGCAAGCGCTAATCGCAAAGTTTGTGGATGATACACCTTCTACAAAAGCGATTGCAGCAGCTAAGGAAACAACACTTGCCGAATGAGAACTTGGCATACGGCCTGTATCCAAAAAGTATCGGAAGTTCAGCTTTTTTTCGCGAAAAGTAGCAATTATCACTTTCAAAGCTTGAGCTGTGAAAAGTGATACAACAACTATATCCATATAACCATTATTAAATATTATACCTTCAAAATTATGCATTATAACTTTCCTAGTTCCTTAGAATAGTGTTTTGTTTCAGGATTTTCTCTATAGAAAATAGTTGTTTTACCAATTATTGCTACAATAAAGCTTTCGGTTTTATCTGCCAATTCTTCACTTATCTCTTTTCTAACATCACGGTCAGGGTGTGAAATTGATATTTTCACAAGTTCATTTGCTTGTAAATTATCTTCCATACTTTTTACTAAACTTTCTGTTATACCTTTATCACCGATCATAACATTTACCGGCATATTATGGGCTTTTTTCTTAAGCCACGCTTTTTGTTTTCCTTTCATTATTATTTCTCCTATAACTCTAAAATTTCATTAGATCCTGAAGATCTTATAACACTAAGACTTAACCAGTCTCTAGCAGCCACATCACTTGGAAATTCACGACTAATGGCATATTCACCACCAGAGCTATGAAATTTTATATAACAACGATCACTCTTTTCAATTTGGATCAACTCGATTCTAAATACTTGCTTCATGTTTACAAATAGATTTTTGTCAACTTCAATAATAGTCATGATTTCCTCCTATTTTTGGTAAAAGGTTATTTTTTCGCGCCAGTATTTTGCTTTTTTCAGCAATTCCGACTCATCCACATTCACAAGTTTACGATTAATCATTATAGTTTTTCCGTCAATTATTACATCTTTTATCTGTTCAGATTCTATGGAATAAACTAATTGAGAAAACATATTATACAAAGGTTGAGATTGAATATTATCTACATCAACTGTAATGATGTCGGCATTGTTTCCAATCTCTAACTTGGCACTATTAAAGTGGTTATCTAATACATTGGCTCCATTTACGGTTGCCATTTTTAGAACTTCTTTTGCCGGTAGGAATGTGGAATCATGAATAAGTGCTTTTTGAACTTTAGAAAAAATATTTATTTCTGAAAGCATGCTAAGATTATTATTACTTGCTACACTATCCGTTCCAAAACTAAGGTTTACTCCGTTTTTTAAATAATTCTTAAAAGAATTAATTCCGTTTGCCAATTTATAATTACTACTTGCATTAATGGAAGCGGTAACATTCTTTTTTGAAAAAATCTTCTGCTCATTCTCATCTAACCAAAGTGAATGAGCTGAAATAGTTGGAACTTGAAAAAAATCGAATTCATCTAAATATTCAACAGGTTTTTTCCCAAAATTACGCATAGATTCTTTTACTTCAAATTCAGATTCATTGAGATGGATATGGATTTTTAATCCTAATTCAATAGCTAAATCCCTAGCTTTAATCAGATTTCCCCTATTACAAGTATAAATTGCATGCGGTGCAACTGATATATCAATAAGATTATCATCTTTATATTGGTAATATAGATCCCGAGTAATCTGAATAGATTTATCAGCATTATGATCTAAAATTCCTTCGCCAAGAGTTGCACGAATGCCAATTTTTTTAGCAGCTTTTGCTGTTTGATCTTCGAAGAAATACATGTCATTAAAATGTGTTATCCCATTTTTAATCAATTCTGCACAACCGAACAAAGATGCATCATAAACAAATTCAGGATTTAGAAAATTCGATTCCAAAGGCCAAATATGATTTTGTAACCAATCCATCAATGGTAAATCATCTGCGATACCTTTAAAATAACTCATTCCGATATGAGTATGAGTGTCCACAAATCCCGGCATCACAATTTTCTCATTTGCATCAATTTCCTTTGAAGCAACATAACTTGTAGCTTTACCGATAAATACTATTTTTCCGGAATTAATTACAATATCTTGTTTTAAAAATTCATCACCATTTTTTTCAAAATCTAAGATATAGCCATTCCTAATAATTAAATCTGCTTTTATCATTTAATTCTCCTGTTTGAAAACATTTTCGATTTCTTCCGGTTTAAAGATCCCTTTTTCAGTAATAATGGCAGTGATATATTCAGCAGGAGTTACATCAAATGCAGGATTAATCCCTTCAGATTCAGGTGAACAAACGCGGATCGTATGAGATTTCCCAAACTTATCTATTCCGGTTTGATAAAGCAATTCTTCGTCGGAACGGAATTCGATGGGGATGTTTTTCCCACTTGAACATTTTATATCGATAGTACTCGATGGAGCAGCGATATAAAAGGGAATTCCAAATGCCTTAGCACAAATCGCTTTTTCAAGAGTTCCTATTTTATTTGCTGTGTCACCATTTGCAGCAATACGGTCGGCACCTGTAATAATTAGATCAATTTTCTTATTTTGCATGAAATATGCAGCAGCATTATCGGGGATTATTTTATGAGCAATATTTTGTTGTTGAAGTTCCCAGGCTGTTAAGCGTGCACCTTGTGAGCGTGGTCTTGTTTCATCAACATACACAAAAATATCTTTGCCACTGGCATCTGCTTTATAGATAGGGGAGAGCGCGCTTCCAAAATCGGTGAAAGCCAACCAACCTGCATTGCAATGAGTAAGGATATTAGCTGAATTATTTATCAAAGTGTTTCCCAATTCACCGATTTTTTCACAAGCTGCAATATCTTCATCAGAAATATTTTGTGCAGCAGCTTGTGCAGCCTGAATAGGCGTGGGTGAATTTATTGCGGCATTATATACTTTATCGGTTGCATAAAATAGATTCTGTGCAGTCGGGCGAGTCGATTCAATCTCTTTTTTTGCGTTCTGAACAAAATTCTTCCAAGTATTTTTCGGAGCTTGTAGAAAAGCTTGAGCCATTGCGAAACCGGCAGTTGTTCCAATTGCTCCGGCACCTCTAACCAGCATATTTTTTATTGCATCACATGTTTTGTGATAATCATTACTAGAAAATATTTCAAATTTGAAAGGAAGTTTATTTTGTTCAATAAGAAAAACTTTATCATCTTCCATCCAAACAGTTCTGTAATGTTTTCCCATTACTTGCATTATTTTGTATCCTTAAATATGATTTTTTTCATTTTGAAATGTTTAATAGAATCAAAAAGTGTTTTACCTTCTGATTCAATTTCATAGCCGTTTTTCTTATAAAAATCAACAGCTGTTTCACGCGAATTAAGAAAAATTTCTTTAGCATTTTGTCTTTTAGCTAAATATTCCAATTCTAATAAAATTTTCCTGCCAACTTGTTTGCCCTGATATTCAGGAATCACTGCCATATAGCGAATTTGCCAGATGTT
>JAMOPB010000085.1 GCA_027064945.1 Candidatus Cloacimonadota bacterium | reverse complement strand
TACAGGAACCTTTTTGTATTTTCAAACAGCACGAAAAGTCTTGGTATCATTGGTTGCTCCTCCAAACATTTACCCTTTTCAAACTTCCTCCTGTTTTAATTTTACAGCAGATATTGTACGGTATCTCGGAAAGAGGTTAGCAAGAATAGAACATCAACTGCAAATTCTTATTTTAAAAACGGACTATTTTCAACAGGTTATGCTACACATAGTTTATTTCCATATCGTGGTAAGTTTCATCCTCAATTAATTAAAGGCTTAATAAATATTTTAGGGATAAGAAAAGGTGAAACAATCCTTGACCCTATGGCTGGCAGTGGAACAACAAACATAGAAGCATCATTAATGGGAATTAATTCATACGCAATAGATGTTAGTCCTTTTTGTCAATTTATGACAAAAACAAAATATGACGCATTAAAAATCGATTTAGATTTACTAAACAGCACCAAACTTAATGCAGATAAATTGTTTCGTTATTTTGGACAGAAAAATATCTTACAACAAATAACAAAAATAGAAGCTGGGAAAAAAGAAATTTATGAGTTGGCACTACTTGCTTATTTAGATGCACTGGGATATTCAAAGCGTGTAGTGCGTTCTAATCACGAACAATTATTTATAAAAGTTTTGAATAGATATATAGAAACAGTAAAAAGTTTATTGTTAAATCAATTTTTTAACAATCAAGTGTTAGGTGATTTGACTATCTTGCAAAATTCAGATGCCTTAAATATTGAGTTACCTAACAATTCTATTGACGGAATTATTACATCACCACCATATTCATTTGCAATTGATTATGTTGAAAATGATAAAGATCAGTTAGAATATCTTGGTTATGACACTAAAAAATTAAAAAATCAATTAATAGGATTAAAAGGAAAAACAAAATCCGAGAAACTTGAAATCTATTTTAAAGACATAGATATTTTTTTGAGTGAAGCAGCAAGGGTTTTAAAGAAAAACAAATACCTTGTTGTTATTATTGGTTCAAATACAAATCAAACAGGTGGAGTTAGACTCGAACAAAATGTGATAAACTCTGCAATAAAATATAATCTTGAATTGGTGAAAAGCATATTAAAACCAATTAAAGGAATGAGAAATACTATGAAAGAAGAATATATTTTAATATTTGAGAGAAAATAATATGAAAAGAACAACAGAAGATAAATTTCAAACAGTAATACAAAAAAATACTTTTTACTTTTTCAATCCTAAGTTTGAAGAAGATTATGAAGGGTATATAAATTCATTAAAGGAAATATTGTTGAATGTAAAGAATAGGATAGAAACGGAAGGATTAAAAAAAGAGATTTTTGAAGATTTAATATCCGAAAAAGAAAACGGATTAAGAGCATTATTGGCATTAACAGGTTTTTCAAATGAATACCTAAAACGTTTAACTACAATAATAAGAATTGTTGACATACCTGAACTCAACAAACTTGTTTATAAGGATAAATGGTATGATGAACCTAATCCTGATAATATTCAGGAGTGGTCAGATAGCAAAATCATTAATTTGATAAAACGAAACAAATATTTTAGAAAAGGAATTGTTAATATATTTTTTGAAGGTGCATCAATTCCATTCCTTGCTGATACGATTCCATTATTTGAGTTAAAGAAGTTAAGTATTTCAAAGTTAAAGTTTGAAATACCCGAAATGATTGATACCCTAATCAGATATAAAGAAAAAGGCAGTTATTCAGGAAAAAAAGGAAATAATCCTGAAACAATTGTTGAAGAAATATTAAAAAATTTTGATATTTCTTGGGAAACGGGTGATTTAGCCGAATTAGTTGACAATGCCCCTGATAATAAACGGATTATGGATTTTATTATTCCAAACAAAGAAAATCCCATAATAATAGCTGAAAGTTCATTTCTTGCAACTACATCATCAGGACAAGGCGATAAATCTAAAACAAAAATATCAATTGATACTCTGATAAAGGAACATTACCCTAATGCTACATTTATCGGTTTTGTTGATGGAATAGGCTGGTATGTTCGCAAAGGTGATTTAAAAAGAATGGTAACGGCTTACGAAGATGTTTTCACCTTTCACAAAGACGAATTAAAAAGGTTTGAAAGATTATTAATTGAAAAGGTTATTAAAAAATGAGTAAAATAGAAAAATATAAAAATCAAATAATACAAGGCGATTGTTTGGAATTATTCAAAGAAATCCCTGATAATTCTGTCGATATGACATTTGCCGACCCACCGTTTAATCTAAAAAAGAAATATACAAGTTATACTGATAGTCTTGAATTTCAAGAATATCTTAATTGGTGCGAACAGTGGATTTCAGAAATGGTAAGAGTTACAAAACCAACAGGTTCTATTTTTTTACATAATATGCCAAAATGGTTAACTTATTATGCTACATTTTTAAATAAATTTGCTCATTTTAAACATTGGATTTCTTGGGATGCACCAACTGCACCGATGGGCAAATCTTTACAACCTGCTCATTACGGCATTCTGTTTTATAGAAAAAAAGAAAAAGGAACAAAAATTTACGAACTTAGACATCCACACAAAAGAGATAGAAAACAAGGCTTTTTACTTAAAGATTACGGCGGCAAAAAAGATAAATTACATCCTTTCGGACCTTTGGTTTCCGATGTTTGGACAGATATTCATAGAATAAAACACAATAAAAAACGAGACCTGCATCCCTGCCAATTACCAATCCATTTATTAGATAGACTTATATTATTATCAACCGATGAAGGCGATACTGTTCTTGATCCGTTTTCAGGAACTGGAACAACTGCAATTTCAGCAAAAAGATTAGGTCGAAATTATATTGGTTTTGAATTAGATAGAGAATATGTAGAAATATCAAGAAAAAAATTGGAAGCAGTTGAGCCAAATTTTAAACTTGGCGAAAGTTGGGTTAGTTTTTACTTGAATGAAATTATTACAATAAGAGATGCTGACTGGGAAAAATTAAAAAAATATTTCATCATCCCAAAACCGATAAAGCTAATAGAGTTTGAAAAAATAAAATTAATAGACAAAGATCTTATTCCAAAAGAAAAAGAAATTATCTACGAAGCAAATAATCTTTGCAAAGTAAAAATGTCTAAATCAAATAGCAACAAGATTACAAGTATTAATAAGCAGACAGATAAAATCAGTCTGACAAAGGAGAAAATTGTAATATAAGAAATACCACAATCCATACACTTGGTAATTATACCTAATTTATGACGGTTTCAAATTGTTAAGAAAATAATAGCATATAATACAAATCATTAGCATTCTAACAAAGCAAGTGTTACCCATTTATAATATTCTTTAAAGACTACCGCTATCTTTAAGGATAGGCTTGCGGATAAGATTAAGATATGATAATTTAAGTAAGCTAAGATTAGCACAAAAATGT
>JAMOPB010000084.1 GCA_027064945.1 Candidatus Cloacimonadota bacterium | reverse complement strand
ACAGCCTCGAAATCCTCTCCATATTTTTCCAAAGCTCGTAAATATTTAACCCTCTCAAATGGAATAGAAGGTACGGAAAAATCTGGATTTAATTCAGTTAAAAGAATGCCGAATTTATCTAAAAGTCCTTCAAAGACAAAAACAAACATTCTCTCCACCAAGTCAAGCACATCATCCCTTTTAGCATCTTTCATTTCAAGATCTATCTGTGTAAACTCTATAAGATGTCTTCCACTACTGGCTTTATCTTCAGTTTCAAGCCTAATATTCGGAGAAAATGAAAATATTTTTGGATAAACTCTCATTGCCAATTGCTTATGGAATATCATTGACTTGGTTACGGAATATTTGAAATCATAATAATTTATAGAAGCATCAAAAACAGAATGATTCAGTGGATCCGTAATCGGTGATATTATTACCGGTAATATTTCAATAAATCCTTCATCTCTTAAAAATCTCCCCATCAAGGACATTATTTCACTCGATATTTCCAGAACCTCTCTCTTCACTTTCATACTCTCTTCAACACTTTTCAATTCAACCATGATGCACCTCCGTTTTTTTAACAAATAAAAAAGGCCGATGACTTTTCGCCATCGGCCTTCGGTTAAGCTCTAACTTAAAACAATAATAACACCACCGACCGATGTCGTTTGTGGTTATTATTATTGTTATTTATTTTTGTTGTAACTACGATATCACGCATTTTCAACACCAAAATCACCTTTAAAAAATATAATTTTTGAATTCTATCATATTAAAACAACTTTGTCAAGCATAAACAAATATATCCAACCAAATAGGCATGGACATACTCATTGGAAGTACAATTGATAATGGAGGCAGAGTACAATTGATAATGGACAATGGATAATTGATAATGAAAAACATTAAAAACATAGAAACAAAAGCGTAGATGCTTAAAAGAAAAAAACTAATTGAACGTAGAATTGTGTATATGTGTTTGCCATAATTTATCCCATTTCCAAGCCCCAGAGGGGCGGTATCTTTGTAGCAAGGAAGAGTTATCACGTTTCCAAGCTCCATCGGAGCGACACCTTTGTAAATGCAATGGATAATTGATAATGAAAAGCTTAAAAACGAAAAACTCAAAGAAATTGGAGGATGCGATGATGTAAATGGTAAAATACAAATAGCCAAAAAGAGGAAAATAAAAATACACAAAATTGTACATTGATTTTGCATTAAATGGTATCCTTCTTTTGAAAGGAGGGATGCCAGAGATGGAAAGAGTCAAACAACATTTACAAATGTTAAGGGTGGTGAACTTGAAACCTAACTTTTCTGAATTAGCCAGGATATATGGAATTGACAGAAGGACTGTAAAGAAATATTGGAATGGTTATCAGGGAAAACCTAAAACCAGAAATAAACCCAGTAAACTGGATAAATATTTTGAAAAAATAGCAATGTTAATGTCGATTAAAGGAATTACAATTAGAGCAGCATATGAAAGATTAAAAGATGAGGAAGGAGGTGTGATCGGAACATATTCAAATTTTAGAAAATATGTAAAAAAGAAGGGATTGAAACCAGAGAAAGCTCCTAAGGGCCATCCAAGGTTTGAAACTTTACCGGGCATACAAGCTCAAGTAGATTGGAAAGAAAACATGAAATTACATTCAAAAAGTGGTGAAGAATTTGTAGTAAATGTATTTAATTACAAATTGGGATATTCAAGATACTGTTACTTTGAATACAGACAAAGCAAGACACAACAAGATGTTTTTGAATGCTTAATCAATGCGTTTAAAGCTACAGGTGGTGTTCCCCAAGAAATATTGTTTGACAATATGAGATCAGTTGTTGATATTACTGGAAACGGTAGGAAAATAAATAACAAGATGAAGGCTTTTGCAAAAGATTTTGGGTTTAAAATTAAATTGTGCAAGCCAAGGCATTCATATACAAAGGGAAAAGTAGAATCAGCAAATAAGTTTTTAAATTGGTTAATAGCATATGATTACGCTTTTGAGAATGAGGAAGAATTAAGGGATATAATAAGAAGAATAAATAAAAGAGTCAATACACAAACAAATCAAGCAACTAATGTTCCGCCATTACTGTTATTCCAAAAAGAAAGGGAGTATTTATCCCCTCTACCAAGAAGATCTATCATTGAATCGTATGTAGACCACTCCATCAAAGTTAAAGTCCAAAAAGATTCATTGATATACTACAAAGGAAATAAATACTCCGTTCCACCAGAATACATAGGAAAAATGGTTAATTTAAAAATTAATGAAAACTACCTATACATACATTATATCACAGAGTTAATAGCAGTCCACGAAATAACGGGTAAAAAAATTAACTATCTCAGTAATCATTACATGGCATTAATGAGAAAACATGCAAAAGATAGTGATAAATTAAAAGAAGTATGTGAGAATAACTTAAAAAATCTGGATAAATTCTTTCAGGAGGGAAATATATGAACATTTACATAAAGCTGCAAAACAATCTGGAAGAATTGAAATTAGTAAATATGAAAAATAATCTGGATAAATATATAAACCTAATAAATAACGGAGAGAAAAGCATAGTAGAAGCATTGTATGAATTAAGCGAATTAGAGTTAAAATCAAAGGAAAAAAGAGCCATTGCTTCAGTAGTAAAAGTTGCTAATTTTCCTTTCTTAAAAGGAATAGAAGATTTTGATTTCGATTTTCAACCAGGAATAAATAAACAACAGATCTTGGATTTGAAAAGTTTAAGATTTGTGGAAAATAACGAAAATATATTATTTGTAGGTACTCCGGGAGTGGGTAAAACACATCTTGCAGTTTCATTGGGAATAGAATGCGCAAAACATAGATATTCAACTTACTTCATACATTTTCAAGAATTGATAGCTCAATTGAAAAATGCTCTAAAAGAAAATAGATTAGAAATAAGATTAAAACACTTCGCAAAATACAAGGTACTAATAATTGATGAAATAGGATATTTACCAATAGATAGAGACGGCGCAAATATTTTTTTCCAATTAATCTCAAAAAGATATGAAAAACATTCAACAATAATAACAACCAATACACCGTTTTCGGAATGGGGAGAAATATTCGGGACCCCAATATTAGCACAAGCAATCTTAGATAGACTTTTACACCATTCACACGTAATATCAATTAAAGGAGAATCATATAGATTAAAAGAAAAACTTGAGTTCTTTTCTAATTCACCAAAGAAATAGTTATCACTTTTTTGTACATTATTATTTTCCATTTTTTATACTTTTTTATCTTGACTTTTACACAATACGCATTTCTTTTCCGGGTTCAAAAAATAAGTTCTCTCTGTTAAAAAGATTCACTTTATCGTAAACCGTAACATTTTCTCCAGATATAAAGATTTGAGAATTATAAAGTTTACCTTCTCT
>JAMOPB010000083.1 GCA_027064945.1 Candidatus Cloacimonadota bacterium | reverse complement strand
AGTTCGGGAATCTACCTTTATAAAATCAAGGTCGGTAATCAAGTATCTACGAATCGTATGCTATTACTAAAATAGAATTCCGGAAGATTATGATGTATGCTAAACTTGCTTATAAACAAGTAAGAAAAAAGCAAATAGACTTACGGCTTACTCTGAATATTTGCGGAATGAAGATAAACTCTGTTTAAGGGAATTTGTTTAAATGTTATTAAAATGGGAAGTTACATTAGCTTTGATAATGTATATCTGCTGCTATATAAGAAATTACGTGTCTGAAAGATTAGATAACTTTTAAATCGAGGCTATAAAAGTATTGATTGTTCAAATAAATAAAAAATACTAAAAATAGTTTGTTGTTGACAGCAACTGCTTTAAAACGTTATTTGGCTGAGTTTATTTATGTAATTCTGGCATATTTGCTTAAAAAAGGATATTTAATATTAGGTGTGAAAATTGATAGTACTCATAAGACCTATAAATGTAATTAATTACAGAGTATGAGGATTTATAAGTCTGCCTTTTTTCTTTTTTTAGCAAAATTGTCAATTATGGAGGTTAGATGAAGAATATCCTAACAATCATTTTCACTCTTTGGAGTATTTTGGCTTTTGCCACCTTGGAAAGAGTGAATCAATCAGCACAATCATATGAGTATTTGTTTGAAAACAATGATTATCAAATTATTGTAAGAGATGGTTTTTCTATCTTACAATATGATGAAATCAATTATTCAGGAAATGAAGGGGCACCAAAATTACCAATATTAGGGATGGATTTTATTGTTCCCGAAAATGGCAATTTGGAAGTAGAAATTATCGAGATTGAAAGTAAAATTGTTGATTTGAATTATCCGATTATTCCCAATCCAACTATGGTTAAAAGTGATGAAACTTATCAAGCCAAGTATATTATTAATGAAGATCTATATAATAAAAAGACAGACGTTTTAACTCTTGGGGAAACAGATAGCTATCGGCATTATGATTACATTTCGCTTAAACTAACTCCTTTTGTTTATGATTACCAAAAGAATCAACTAAAGGTAATTACCAAGCTGAAATTTATTGTAAATGTGAATGCAGATCAATTTGATGGCGAGATTGTTAATGATAAATTCGATAAAATATATAAGAAAAAATTTGAAAATTATAGATTCGCAAAACAGTTTGGAAAGAAATCAGTTTATCAAAGTAAAGCTTTAAGCTTTAATGACTCTGATTTTTGGTATAAAATTGAGTTAGCGGGAGAAGGTGTTTTCTGTTTGGATGAAGAGTTATCTCAATTGCCAAAATTTGTTGCAGATAACGATGTTCACATTGTGAAAAGTGTTAATAAAAATGGGGAATATGTTTGGCAAGAGCTACCAATTTCTTGGGAAAATGAAAAATTATTCTTCCGAAATGAAGGATTTGGAAATGTAGTCTGGCTAAATATTAATCCTAAGAAACAACAACAGATAGCAGAAATTGATACAGATATTGCACAGAATGTAACAAATTTTATGCGTAAACGTAAGTCTGCAACTTTAAGAGATAATTTCGATTCAATTATTATTTATCCTGATGAAAATACATTTTATTCTCATGCCCAACAACTTGCGGACATCTATCAAAGAAATTATGGAATTTCTTCATTATTAATAAGTCAGGAAGATATTTTTGATTTATATACCGGAGGAAATGAAACTCAAGAGACAGGTCAAATTGCTATCAGAGATACTTTGGAAGCGTGCTATAATCAATTTTCAAACTTGCAGTATGTAACCTTGATGGGCTCCGGAAGTAGCTCTTGGTCAAGCGCAAGTAATAAAAACAAAATTATGACTTTCAATAATATCTATGGCTATGTATCTGATGACGGATTTGTAGATTTTAATCCGGAAAATTCCGCATTTATTCCGGAATTAATGATCGGTAGATTACCTGCACAGAATAGTTCTCAAATGGATGAGATAATTTCCAGAATCGAAAAATATATTGAAGATCCGCCAGTTGGAATATGGCGCGATAAAGCAATGTTTATCGCTGATGATGAAAATAAAGAAGGTGGATATGAAGGATTGGTTTTTTACGGATTTGGAATGAATCACTCAAAAGCAATTGAATATCTTGATTCTTTGTTGGAAGATAAGATAATTACAAAGAAGATTTTTGCATTTGAATATGATTTTGATCAATTTCAAAATAAACCGGACGTGAGAGATGAAATTGCAGCTACTGTGAATGATGGTTGTGCATTTTGGATGTATGTAGGTCATGGAAATCCTACAAAAATCGGAGATGAAGATTATTTTTCAACAGAGGATTTGGGTTTGCTGCAAAATGGCGACAAATTACCGATTTTCTTAGCTGCCAGTTGCTCTGTGGGAAAATATGATGAAATTGATACTGATTGCATATCTGAACAGATGCTATATGCTCCGGATGGCGGTAGCATTGCAACTATTGCTGCTACAGAAGCTACAGGACCGGATTTTAATATTAATATAATGCAGTATTTAATTGCAGAATTGATAAATGAAAATGTTACTTTCGGTGAGGCTTTATTAAATGCTAAACTCACATTATTTACTGCCGGTCAGGGTAGCTCAAGCATGAGTAAATATAACCTCTTAGGATCACCTGTTCTATCTTTGCCACTACCTGAATTAGCAGGAAATTTTAATGCTGTATCGGATAGTTTGCAAGCTAGAGAAACCGTGCAAATTTCAGGTCAAATAGGAACCGCTTCCAATAATGGTGTAGCTACCTTAATGGTGCATGATTCTGTTCAAGAATTCAATTATACAAACTATGACTATCATATCGGTGCCGACGAAGAAGACTGGGTTTATTATTCTGTAGATTACAGCCAAGAAGGAAATGCTTTCTATACCGGGAATGTTACTGTGAATAATGGACAATTTGCTACCGAAATAATTATTCCCGATGATATCAGCGATGGTGAAGAAGGTTTGATTAGATTGTATTATTATGATCCATTAACACGTAAAGATTATATAGCCGTATTAAATAATATTGATTATTCATCAATTCCGATTGACGTTGAAGATAATACACCACCGACCATTTCATTGAAAATTGATTCTGAAAATTTCCAAGTAGGAGATTATGTAAGCACAACACCTTTGCTAATCGCAGATATTGAAGATGAACATGGAATAAATCTACTTGGAAAACCGGGACACAGTATGCTTATGTTGATAGATGAAGATAATCCTGTGAATGTGAGTAGCGGATTTGTCTATGATGAAAATAGTTCTACGAAAGGAAGATTAACCTGGCAAATCGAAGATTTATCGGAAGGCAATCATTTGTTGCAATTAATTGTCTTTGATAATTTTAATAATTTCCAAGTAGCGGAAACAAATTTCTATTCTCAGGAAGCGGGCGATATTGTTATTAAAGATATGCTTTTTTATCCAAACCCATAT
>JAMOPB010000082.1 GCA_027064945.1 Candidatus Cloacimonadota bacterium | reverse complement strand
CATTTACAACCTTGATTGCCTTTACCGGACAATAACGAACGCATTTATAGCAATCTTGGCATTCTGTTTCTTCAGTATAAATCGGATTCAGTCTTTCCATCTAACGCTCCAATAATTTTTCTTCTAATATAGCTCTCATTTTTGATTTACTATCTACTTCAGAAAACCATTCACCATCTATACAAACATTCGGTCCATGACTACAATTGTTTTTGCATAATACGCCATCTAGTGTAATTTCCGTATTAAGATTGTACTCTTTTAAAAAAGCCTGAATAATCTTCAAGTTTTCTTTATTTCCTCGCACAAAACAAGAGCTACCCATGCATATTGTAATTTTCATCAATTATCCCTGCTGAATTTGTTTAATTCCGTTTTTTATCCTTGCATAAACATCTTCGAAAGTAGCTTTATGAATAACTTCACCATCGATAGTAATATTGGGTCCTTTATCACATTTTTCGCTACAGAAAGTAGCTCGTACATCTACAAATTCTTCTAGGTTTTCATTATCAAGACTTTTGATAATATTTGTAAGAATATCTTGAGATCCACGTAAATGACAACTTGTTCCCACACATACTTTCACGCTTATCTGTTTTTTCTCAGTTCCTCGAATCAACCTAATTTCATCACTTAATATTCGCTTGCGACTGATATAATTTGTATGAAGCAAATCATGAGCTTTATGACTATTTGGTTTATCAAGAACTCTATTATAAAAATCTCTTATATATGGATTATCTTCAGCTGTATGAAGCTGTAATCTCTTATCTACAACAAAAATTCCTTTTGTTCTTCTATTGCGAACTTCCGGATCATGTGAAACAGGCTGGCCTGCACCACCAATACATCCGCCCGGACATGCCATTACTTCTACTATATCATAATCAGCAGTTCCGTTTTCAACTTTTTGAGCTATCTCTTTAGCGTTTTTTATTCCATGCACAATTGCAACTTTTAATTTTGTACCTTCTAAATCTACCTCAGCTACTTTAATTCCTTTATTACCACGAAGTTCTACAAAATCAAAACTTTCAGGTTGATGTCCTGTAACCTTTTGGTAAGCATAGCGCATTACTGCTTCCGAAACTCCGCCACTATTTCCGAATATCACACCAGCTCCCGTTGAGAAACCAAATGGTAAATCAATTGATTCAGGTTCAAGTTCATCAAATACAATACCTGATTCTTTAATCATTTTACCAAGCTCTTGAGTTGTCATCACATAATCAACTTCTTTGATGCCATTTTCATCTGCAAATTCAGGACGATCGGCTTCAAATTTCTTAGCTGTACAAGGCATTATTGACACAACTTTAATCTTTTCTTTTGGAACATTCAGCATTTCAGGTAATTCATGTTTTGCTACGCTTCCAAACATCTGTTGTGGAGATTTACAAGTAGACACATTTGGTAATAATTTAGGGAAAGATTGCTCAGCATATTTTACCCAGCCGGGACAACAAGATGTAAATATTGGAAGTTTCTCATTTTTTGCTCTTCTGGCTAAAAATTCATTAGCTTCTTCTATCACAGTAAGATCTGCAGAAAATGAAGTGTCATAAACTTTATCAAATCCCAGCATTTTCATAGCACGAATAATCTTACCCATACTAATTTCACCAGCTTTCATACCAAACATTTCGCCAATTGCAACTCTTACAGCAGGAGCAACTTGAGCTACAACAATATCATCAGAATCTAACACTTTCCAAACCGAATCAATATCTGATTTTGGGATAATAGCACCTGTAGGGCATACAGCAGCACATTGACCACAATTGATGCAATCCACTTGACTAAGAGTTTTCCCATAAGCTGGAGTAACAGTTACATCTTCCCCACGATATGCAAAATCTATAGCTGCAATTCCCTGTATCTCAGAACAAAATCTTACACAATCACCGCATAATATGCATTTATTAGGATCACGAACTAAGCTGTTTCCAATCTCAATCGGCTTATCTTCTTTTGTTTTTTTATAAGAAACATTATCAACGCCAAGTTTTGCTGCAATTTCACTTAATTTACAATCTCCATTTTTACCACAACTTGTACAAGTCATTGTATGGTTAGCCAATAACAGCTCCATTGTTGTTTTTCTCATTTCACGAATTTCTTCTGTATGAGTTTTAATATTCATTCCATCTCTTGGAGCAGTAGAACAAGAAGCCACAATCCCCATTCCTTCCACATCTACTAGGCAAAGGCGACATGCACCGTAAACACTAAGTTCAGAATGATAACAAAATGTAGGAATATCAATTTTTGCTTTTCTTGTAACTTCTAAGATATTTTTTTCGCCTTCAAGGGCAATTTTCATATTATTTATTGTGACGAATTCTTTTGCCATTATGCACCTCCGGTAATCGCATTGAATTTACATGTAGCTTTGCAAGCACCACATTTTATACATTTATCTTGGTCGATTACATGAACTTCTTTTACTTTTCCTGAAATTGCATCTACCGGACAAACTCTAGCGCATAAAGTGCATCCTTTACATATTTCAGGATCAATTTCATAACACGAAAGAGCTATACACTGATTGGCAGGACATTTCCCTTTTAATACATGCTCTTCATATTCTTCGCGGAAATATTTTAGTGTACTAAGAACAGGATTTGGAGCTGATTTCCCTAACCCACAGAGTGATGCTTTCTTAACTACTCTAGCTGTTTTTTCCAATAACTCCAACGTTTCTTCAGTAGCTTCTCCATTTGTAATATCAGTTAATAATTCAAGCATCTGTTTGGTTCCTTCACGGCATGGAATACATTTTCCACAAGATTCATTTTGAGTGAATTGCATGAAAAATTTTGCAACTTGAACAATACAAGCACTTTTATTCATCACAACTAATCCGCCCGAACCAACCATTGCTCCAATTGAATTCAATGAATCAAAATCAAGTGGTATATCAAGATGTTCTTCTGTAATGCAACCTCCTGATGGTCCTCCGATTTGGCATAATTTGAAATCGCTATTATCAATCTCACCTTTTGCATTTATCACACCACCACCAATATCAAAAACAATTTCTCTCACTGTGGTTCCAAATGGAACTTCAATTAATCCTGTATTAGCAACATTTCCGGTTAGAGCAAATGTCTTTGTTCCCGGAGATTTTTCTGTTCCTACTTTCCTATATACTTCAGGTCCGTTTAAAATGATATATGGAACTGTTGCTAATGTTTCAACATTATTAATAGTTGTTGGTTTCCCAAATAATCCTTTAACAGCCGGAAATGGAGGTTTTGGTTTTGGCATACCGCGTTTACCTTCTATTGAGGCAATAAGAGCAGTCTCTTCACCACAAACAAATGCACCGGCACCTTCTTTTATATGAATATAAAAATCTTTTCCTGACCCGAATACATTTTCCCCTAAAATACCCATTGCTTCAGCATCTTTGATAGCTTTAAGCATACGTTTCACAGCAAGAGGATATTCTA
>JAMOPB010000081.1 GCA_027064945.1 Candidatus Cloacimonadota bacterium | reverse complement strand
ACTATGCCCCGATTGCATCCACCCTATTTTTAACAAAACAATTAATGAACTTTATTTAGAAATAAAAGAATAATTATTAGAGGTAAAATATGAAAAAAACTGCTGCAATTATTTTAGCTGCCGGAAAAGGCACACGCATGAAAAGTGATAAACCTAAAGTGATTTTTGAACTCGCCGGAGTTCCAATGATAAATCGCGTTATTAATACAGCAAAAAAAATCGATAGCGATATCATAGCTACTGTGGTAGGATATAAAAAAGAACAAGTAATGGCTGTAACTGAAGATAATCCCAAAATAAAATTTGTAGAACAAGTGGAACAGAACGGAACCGGACATGCTGTGATGGTAACAGAAAACGTTTTTAGTGATTTCGAGGGAGATATTTTTATTCTCTGCGGTGATGTTCCATTATTAAGATACCAAACTCTTGAAAAAATACTAAAACATCACAGAGATACAAATGCTAGTTGTACCGTTTTGACTGCAGTTATGGATGATGCATTACGCTATGGCAGAATTGTAAGAAATAATTCCGGAAATGTCGAAAGAATTGTAGAATTTAAAGATGCTACTGAAGAACAAAAAGGGATTAAAGAGATTAACACCGGTATTTATTGTTTCGATAGTAAATCATTATTTGCAGCACTGAAAGATGTTACAAATAAAAATAATCAAAATGAATATTATCTTACCGATACTTTAGAAATCTTGAATAAGAAAAACAACTTGGTAACATCTGTATTGCTTGATGATATGATAGAAGCTTCAGGTGTTAATTCTCAAGAACAATTAGCAGAATTGGAAGATGCTTATCTTAAAAATCAAGCACATTATCAATAATTAGAATAGCTTAATTAGGGAGAGGAAATTATGAGTGATATTCTATATTCACCTTGGAGATTGGATTATATTTTATCTAAGAAAGATGACGGATGTATTTTTTGCTTAAAACCAAATGCAAATGATGATAAAAAACATCTTATCCTTTATAGAAGCAAGCTTTCCTTTGTTATTATGAATTTATTCCCCTATAATAATGGACATCTTATGGTTGTTCCAAATCGACATGTTTCTCGTTTAGCTGATTTGAATAATGATGAACTTGCTGATCTTATGCACCTTGCCCAACTTTCTGAAAAAGTGATGCAAAAAATCTATTCACCTGATGGATTTAATCTTGGAATGAATATTGGAAAAGCAGGTGGAGCAGGAATTGAAGCTCATCTACATCTTCATATTGTACCTCGTTGGAGCGGTGATACAAATTTTTTCTCCGTTACAAACGGCACAAGGGTAATTCCGGAACAATTCGAAGCATCCTATAGCAAGCTAAAAGAAGCATTTGACAATGAGACCAAGAAAAAATAAGTTGCTTTCTCGTCGTAAAATATTGGGAATAATTATCTTAGCAATATTGTTGCTTATTTTGGGATTGTTGATTAAGAATTTCATTAAGGCTGATAAGGCTCCGATAATTAAAGAAAAACCTTTTCATGGTTCTGTCAAAATTGCTATTTTAAATGGTAATGGATATCCCAATGTAGCTAATGAAGTTAAGGAATATTTTCTTAGAAATTATAGCGAAAATGTTGATGTGGTCGGTTGTAGAAATGTGGATAGTAGAAAATTCATTTACAAACAATCTTTGATTATTTTGAAACATAATCAACCGGAAAAATTAGATTATATAATGAAATTAACAAATATCCCCTTTCGTATTATGGCTTTTGATGAAGAATCAATCGAAGAAGTTCAGATAATATTGGGGAAAGATTATTTGGAATATTTTCCAAAAGAATAAGGGAGATAAATGGAAGAAAAGAAATTGCAAGTAGAAAAAATAATTGAATGGGCTTTAGAAAAAAAAGCTGAAGAAGTAAAATTCTATGATATTCATGAAGAATCAGATTTTACAGATTTTGTAGTAGTTTGTGAAGGTTCAGGACGACTACACGTTCAAGCAATAGCAAATAATATCTTAGATAGATGCAAAGAAGATGGTATTCATGTTTATTCAAAAGAAGGTATCGAAAACGGAACTTGGGCGTTAATCGACTTAGTTGATATCGTGATCCATATTTTCGATGAGAAAACTCGTTCTTACTACAAAATTGATGAATTGTTAGAAAGCACATCAAACCGCTCTTTTGAAAATATTAAAGATAAACATGATTCACTAAATAAGTGAAACATACATTCAAGTCTACTTTTAAGGTAAAAATATGAAAAAAATTATCAGAAAAGATATAACTCGCGCAATGCGAAGACTTCGTTTAAAATGCAATAAAGATTTTACCGTTGAGATTCCTAAAAATGTCTCTTACGGTGATTTTTCTACTAATGTTGCATTAATTAGTGCCGGGTTAAATGACATGAAACCTAAAGAAGTTGCAACAAAATTGATAAGCAAAATGTCGGAAAAGGAATATATCGAAGAGTGTTCAATTGCCGGACCCGGTTTTATCAATTTTAAACTTGCTAGTCATATTTATTATGAAGAGTTACAACAAATACATAAGCTGAAAACAGATTACGGCAGAAGCGATTATGGCGAAAACCGTAAAGTGATCTTAGAATATGTATCTGCAAATCCAACCGGACCTTTAAATATTGTAAGTGCTCGTTCTGCTGCTTATGGAAATACATTACATCGTATTATGAAATACGTTGGATTTAAACCTTTTAGTGAATTCTATATTAATGACGCAGGAAACCAAGTTGAAATCCTCGCTGAAAGTTTGGAATTACGCTATAGAGAATTCCATGGCGAAAATATCGGGGAATTTCCACATGAAGCGTATCATGGTGAATATCTAAAAGAATTAGCCGCTCAATTAGCTTCAGTTGAAGGTAGGAAACTGTTTCACTTAGGTGAGAAAGATAGATTAGAAAGAATGAAAAATTTCGCGCTTGCCTCAATGCATCGTGATCATATCGCCAGTTTAAAAAGATTTGGCGTTGAATTTAATAATTGGATGAGTGAGCGTAAACTGCGAGATGAAGGTGTTTTGGAAGAAGCTTTAAGTTATCTTGCCGAAGCTCATGTAACCTTTGAGCAAGATGATGCTGTTTGGTTTGCTTCTACAAAATTTGGTGACGTAAAAGATAGAGTTCTCATTAAATCTGATGGAAACCCAACATATTTGGTTCCTGATATTGCTTATCACATCACAAAATTTCATCGAGGCTTTGATTACATCATAGACGTTTTAGGACCTGACCATCATGGCTATGTTCCTCGTTTAATGGCAGCACTTCAAGCTTTAGAGCTACCATATGAAAAGGTTGAAGTCGTTTATTTACAACAAATCAACCTTTTTGAAAATGGTGAAAATGTAAAAATGTCTAAACGTGCAGGAAAAATCGTTACACTTGATGATCTTATTAATGAAGTTGGAAAAGATGCTGCTCGTTATTTCTTCCTAGAAAGAAAACCAAACTCGCATCTTAATTTCGATTTGGAT
>JAMOPB010000080.1 GCA_027064945.1 Candidatus Cloacimonadota bacterium | reverse complement strand
AAAGGATACCATTTTAAACAATTCAAAATTAAAAATTCAAAATTCAAAATTATTTACGCTTTTCTCTTTTCACTTGTTACTTGTTACTTGTCACTCTTCACGCGTTACTCTTTACGCTTCACTCTCTACTTCTCACCTTTCACTTTATCCATTATACATTATACATTATCCATTATACATTATACATTTATTTTTTTGCCTTCATTAGAACTTCAATACTCCGTAGTTTCCATCGAAGCCGGCAGGATCAAAGCTAAATTCATCTTTTTGGACAGAGATAATTTTTTTTATCACATCATCTTTAGCAACCAATGATAGTTTCTTTTCCAAGTTTTCATCTTGCCAAAGCGAGATTTCACTTTGAAAATTCTGCATAATTTTATCAAATGCTGCCAATACTGTTTTTGAATTTGGATTCTTGATATTCAAACCGGCAGCAACCACCTCTATTAATGGGATAAGATGCTTAAAATTCCGTTGAAGAGGTACAATTTTTTCATCACTTAGCTGTTTGCAACGTTCATTTACTCCCAGATTCATTTTCTTTTTACAAATTGGACATTTCAGATCTGACGGAATATCATTAATAAATATTATCGCTTCCTCATGTCCTACGCGATCAGCTCTATGACCGGTATGGAAAAATCTACCTTCTTGAGGATTAAATTCAGCAGTAAAATCTATTTTATTATTCCTTAGAGCATGAATAATGTTTTGATAAGAAACATCTTCGACATCAATTATTGTAAATTCTCTTCCAATCCGATTTAATGCAGCACTGTGGCAATCGCTATTTGAGATCATAGTAAGATTTTGAAATTCAGGAATCTTTTCTAACATTTTAGGATCAGCACTTAGTCCTGTTTCGATCACTCTAATATTTGGTAAAAAATCACCATAAAACTCTTTAATCTCAGATAAATTATTTTTACTGCCAAAAATCCCTTCCGGAGTTACTACATGAGCTGGGAATATTTCAATATTTTTATCAATTTCGGCAATTTCAAAAAGTTGGTCTTGCAACTCTTTTTGTGAATTGCTAACAATAAAGGGACGACCAATCGTATTCTTCATTTTCCATTTTTGCATAAGTTTTTGCATCTTTTCTATAGAAGAAAAATCGGGAAATAAGATCACATGATGCGCTACTGTTTTATTTTTATAACCATTTAATTTGGTAGAAAGAATAACTTCCGTTTGGAGAAGAAATTTGTTTTCGTCATTTGGAAGCGAGAACAAACCTTCAGCTGTTTCTGTTAATATATTTTTTAATTCATTAGAACGAGCTGGTAAAAGACAATCTCCGGTTCCGAAAACTTGAATCCCTTTTAGATTCATAGTTTTTGATACATCTGCCAATTCTATTTGTCCCACACCACCGGCATAACCGGAATGTGAATGTAAATCTATTGCTAATTTCATAATATTCCTTTTGTTATTGCATAAAAAAGATCTGTAAAAATCTTCCTAAAATTCTATTTCATATTTTGTAAACGTTTCTGAGCAACCGAACCCCATTGGCTTCCTGCTCCATATTTATTGATTATTCTTTGATAAATCTGTTTTGCTTTGGCAGGATTTTGCATTTCCATATAAGCTTCGCCGGCACGTAATTCAGCTGAAGCCGCCCAATGCGTGAACTGAGAATAATTGTATCCGACTTTTAATAATTCACTAATAGCTTTTTCATACTGTTCCAATCCATAATAAGATTCACCAATCCAATACTGAGCTTCAGCTTTAGTTTCTTCATCTTTTAAAATCGGCATTGCACGTTCAAACATTTCTATTGCGTGCTGATATCTTTTATCTCGGAAATGACAAAAAGCTATATCAAAC
This sequence comes from Candidatus Cloacimonadota bacterium, assembly GCA_027064945.1. Lineage (GTDB taxonomy): Bacteria > Cloacimonadota > Cloacimonadia > Cloacimonadales > TCS61 > DAOWES01. Next base: position 1,644 of record JAMOPB010000080.1, on the reverse strand, counting down.
ATAGTTTTTGCTTCCAAATTATCATCTCCCCAACGTTCCAAAATAATCTCATATGCCGAGATCGCTTTTTGCCACTCTTCCATTGTTTTGCAAACCAATGCAAAATTTTGTGCAGCGGCAAAAGCCAATTCTCCGTCATCATCACTTTCTATAACGCGATAATAATGGTTAAGTGCTTCTTGATAATTCTCTTCGGAGAAATTCAATGTACCCAATTTCAGATGAGCTTGTTTACTAAATTCTTTATCAACTGAATTTGCCACAGCAGTGAAATCGCTTTTTGCTTCTTCGATCTTTTTCATTTTCAAATAAACAACGCCACGCCAATAGTAAGCTGCAATAAGAGTTTCCGTAGAAATATTTTTTTTCTTAATTAGCTTATCAAAAACTTTTTTTGCACCGTTAAGATCATTATCAATATAATAAACACCTTTGCTAAGCATAATTTCATCAAGATCGGATTCTGTAAGAATTTTCTTAAATTGCTTTTGAATACGCTCTGCTTTTGGACGATTATTAATTCTATACAAAGCTATCACATTTTCTCTTGCTAATTGACGAATATTCTCATATTCACCCAAATTTTCACCCAATTTATCAACGATGATTTTATAATTTTCCGCAGCTTCCAAATATTTCTTATTTAAGAATTTTATATGTCCTAAATGCCAATAATAATCTAATTCCTGATCGTTCATTTCAATCAATTTCTTATAGGAATACTCAGCAAATTCTAAATCTCCTGTTTCAAATTGCAATTTTGCTAAATCAGCTAATACTTTTTCACTTTTATCAGGAATATACATCAGCATTTTTTTTGCTTGTTCTTTATCGCCTAACGCTAAGTAATCAGCGGAAATTTTTTGATAGAATTCATCATCACGCTGTTCATTAGGAATTTGAAGTTCATATTTTATAGCCTCATCGAATCTTCCTAACTCACGCAAAATATCGGTAAGGAAACAGACCATTTCTTTTAGATTTGCTAAGGAATCTCGATTATTAATCAGGAATTGTAATTTTTCCACTGCTTTTTCTTTATCGCCGCTTTTATTTAATGTAATTGCAAAGTGATAAAGTTCTATAGGATATTGCAAAGATATTTGATCTTGTGCCAAACGATAATTTTCCAAAGCTTTGATATCATTACCCAAGTCAAAATAATATTCAGCAAGTTTAAGTTTATTCAATGCAAAATCTTGTTCGGAAATATTATCATCTAACTGCAAACTTTCCGCCCATTTAGCTGCTTCATCATTATCATTATCCCAATAATACTCAGTGCCGATTAATCTAAAAAGATTAGCAGCTTCTGCATTTGGATTTTTCTGGAGATAATTTTTTATTTTTTGGATAATACTATCATCCACAACTTCTGTTTTGGCTAAAGATAACCAAATATCCAATTCAGTTTTCCAAGTTTCATTTAAAACGTGCGCTAAATTATCTTTGGCTAATTGAAGATATTTCTCAGCTTCCGAGCTATTCATTTCCAATTTATAACGATTCGCCAAATCGATAAGAATTTTTGTTTTCTTATAAATAATCAGTTCATTATTTTCATTGGAAATAAGCTCTAAGCTTTGTTTTTGTTCTTTCAAATCTTCCGATAAAATCGTTACAATTTCGCTTTTTAAATTTGTA
>JAMOPB010000079.1 GCA_027064945.1 Candidatus Cloacimonadota bacterium | reverse complement strand
GATTTTGATTTATTGATAGCCGATGTAAGAATGCCTAAAATCAGCGGTCCCGAGATGGCAAAAAAACTGATTTCAAATAATCCTAATCTGAAAATTCTATTTGTTTCCGGACACGATAACGATGAATTATCTGATGAAGAGCTAAAAGATCTGAATTATTATTTCTTACAAAAACCTTTCAATATCGCTTCTTTAGCGAAGAAAGTAAGAAAAATCTTAGATAACTAATTTAGATATTTATGAAGAAAAAGCTAAAACTACAACAACAAATTCTCATTTCGTTTTTCTTATCTGTTATCACATTAGTTGTTATTCAGTTTTTCTTCACATGGTATCTTTTTAGCTTTAATATTAAGCAAACCGAAAATCAGGAAATTTCAAATTCCTATAATGAAATCCATTCTTATATTGATAATTTTTATTTTAATTTCTCGCATGAGTTTGATAAAATATCCAAAGAAACAAATTTCATTGATGCAATTATTGCGGAGAATGATTCTACCCTCACTAATATTCTTAGTGAAAATATCTCTTTAAAAAATACTATTATCTATAAATCAAATCATAAAATAATTTCCGGTAATTATTGGAATCTTATTGATAAATATTCCGATAAAATATTTAATATTGATGATAATATCTCTGACAGCTATTTTTTCAGTGAGAATGGTGAAAAAGCATATTTAATCATTCGAAAATTAATTAGAGACGAGCAAAATAATCTGATCGGAATCGCAATAAAGACTTTCCGGTTAGAGGATATTGTTTCCAAAATCAATCAAATTGATATTGATATATATACAAATTCATCTTTAAAATCTACCACAAATACACCTGATGATTTTTTAAAAACTAATATCGATAATATTGTTTCTCAAAATCAAAGCTTCTCAATTCTGAGAAAAAACAAAGAACTCGCTTATGGAATATATATATTGAATGATATTAATAAAACTCCACAGGCATATTTAATCATAAACCATTATAGAGCAATGAATAATTTCTTTAATAATGGTATTCTTTTTTTCGCCTTAATCATTTTAGCTTTTTCACTTATTATTGCTAGTTTTCTGGGTCTATGGTTCGGAAAATCTATCATGCAACCTGTAAAAGAAATATCAAATCGTTTATCAGAAATTTCGCAAAATCCTAGCAATATAAAACCTTTTACTTCTGAATTTAAGGGTGTTTTAGGCGATATTACCGATGTTTTCAGCCAAATGAATCAATCGCTTATTGAAAGTCGAAAAAGCTTATTGCAGTACAAAGCAATTACAGATCATATAAATGTAGGAATCTTCTTTATGGATGAAAACAATAACATCATTGTATGCAATCCTGCTTTCCACAAAATCTTCCAAACTGACAAATCTCAGAAATTAAATCTAAGCTCATTGGCTCAGATTTCACCTGAGAAGCTTCATGAAATTGGTAATTCAAACACACATAATTATTATTTTAGCGTTAAATTTAATTCCAATAAGAAATATCTGATTCTGGATCTTAATGTAAACAAAGATGGTGATGCCATAAAATATTTCGGTAGCATTACAGATGAAACTTCAATGGTAAAATCAAGAAAAGCAAAACAATCGCTAGAGCTTGAGTTGATCAAATCAAATCGTTTGGCAAAAATCGGAAAACTCTTAGTTGGCGTTGTTCATAATCTAAATTCACCGCTTAATTCTATCGTTGGCTATTCACAATTTTTGAAGGAAGATTTTCCCGATAACAAAGATATTGATCGTCTTCATCAATCTGCCATAAAAATATCAGGTATGGTTAAGGGTTTGTTAAATAAAAATAGGAATGAAAATCGTTCAATGCCGCAAAATATAAATGTGAATGAAGTGATAAACGATGAATTGGAAATGTGTGAACATAATCTTTTCTTTAAACATTACATAGTTGTAAATAAAGAGCTATCTAATAATATAAAATACACAAATGCTGTTTATAGTGATATTAGTTTATGCGTTGCCAATATTCTGAATAATGCTATCGATGCTATGCAACACAGTGTTACTAAAGAGCTTACTATAAAATCTTTTATGCAAGAAAATTATGTCGTTATCCAAATCTCCGATTCCGGTTGTGGAATTTCAGAAGATAATTTAGATAAAATATTTGATATTAATTTTTCCTCAAAATTAGATAATGACAACGGTGGATATGGATTGGGATTAGCTTTAACAAAAGCAATAATTGAAAAAAGTAATGGGAAAATTGAAGTAAGTTCAACAATAAATGAAGGAACAACATTTACTCTCTATTTTCCAAAAATGTAGGATTATTATGTTAGAAAATAAAAATGTTAAAATTTTAATTGTAGATGATGAACAATTTACACGAGATATATTTTGCCGACAATTAAGTAAGAAATATAGCGTTGATGAAGCTGAATCGGCAATGATTGCTTTAGATAAAATTAGAAATAACAAATACCATATAGTAATGACAGATCTGGTAATGCCCGGTATTGATGGTATGGAATTATTACAGCAAATAAAGCAGGAATGGCCTGAAATATCTGTTGTAATGATTAGTGGTAAAGCATCAATCGAAACCGCTGTACAGGCAATGAAATCAGGTGCGGAAGAATTGATAGAAAAACCAATTGAAGATTTGGAATTATTGAATATCATCACTGATAAAATTTTGAAAAACAAGTGGCAGGCAGAAGAAATTGTCCGATTAAGAAATAAACTTGAAGAAAACTTCGATAGATCTCATATAATAGGAAACAATATTGAGATGCAAAAAATAATGGAGAAAATTAAATTAGTCGCTCCGTTAGATACCACTATTTTGCTTAATGGTGAAACAGGTGTTGGAAAAGAAGTCTTTGCTGAGTTAATCTATAAAAACAGTAGTAGGAAAAATAAAAAATTTGTAGCACTTAATTGCGGTAGTTTGGCAGAAAACTTACTCGAAAGCACATTATTTGGTCATGCCAAAGGTTCTTTTACAGATGCATATAAAGATAAAATCGGATATTTTGAGGAAGCAAATGGTGGCACGCTCTTTTTGGATGAGATAACAGAAACATCACTTACTTTCCAAGTAAAATTGCTACGTGCTTTAGAAAAAAATGTAATCCGAAGAGTAGGCGGTGACAAAGACATTAATATTGATGTTAGAATTATTGCCGCAACCAATAAAAATCTCGCCGAAGAAGTAGAAAAAGGCAATTTCCGCGAAGACCTTTATTATAGATTGAATGTGATTAATATCACAATCCCTCCGCTTCGAGAAAGAGTTGATGACATAAAACTTCTTTCTATCGAATTTACCAAAATTTTCTCTAAAAAATATAACAAAGCTAACTTATCTATCTCTGAACCTGTTATGGCTATTTTAACTTCTGCACCCTGGAAAGGAAATGTCCGAGAATTAAAAAATTGTATTGAACATGCAGTCGCTTTAGCTGTACATGATAAAATTTTACCTGAAGACCTTCCTGATAATATTTGGAATAATATACAGAATTCTAAAAATTCTTATCAACAAATGCTACATCTTCCCTACCCAAAAGCTAAACAAATCTTTGAACAACGATATTTAGAAAATTTATTAAAAAGTACTAAAGGTGAAATTACTAAAGCAGCTGAGATATCCGAAATTAAAAGACAAAATCTTTATAGTAAAATGGCAAAGTATAATCTTAATCCGGAAGACTACCGTAACTAATTTTAACATTGTTCGAAGTGGGATTGATTATTTTTTAAACAACCCCTGTCATATTTTAATTACATATTTAATGTTTTGACATTTTTAAATGACACATTATTTATTTTTTGATTTTACCCTTACTAATTTGCTCCTGATGATATAGTGCCTCAAACTATTTATCCATCGCCCTGAAGAACATAAAATTTCCGGCATAAAAAATTATCACAAATACTTGGCACACTATTTGCTTTCAATAAATATGAGATTTGTGAATGATTTAAGTTTATAAAAAAAACAAAAAACAAGGAGGACCCAAATGGGAACACAACAAATTTTAATGATCGTACTTAGTGTAATTATCGTAGGTGTAGCTGTATCAGTAGGTATTCAAATGTTTAACACACAAAGAGATTCTTCGACAACACAAGCAATTGCTGCAGATTTACAAAACTATGGTGCAAACTTAGTTGCTTTTGCTCAAACTCCAGCTTCAATGGGTGGTGCTCAAGGTGCTACTTCTGCTCCTGGCGCTGCTTCAGCTGCCGCATGGTTAGGTTGGTCAGGTGTTACTAACACAAATAACAATGCAACTTATACATTAACATCAAGTGGTTTCACTTATACAATAACTTCAAGTGCTGCTAATATTGCTAATGGATCTACAGTTGTTGTTGATGCTTCTGCAACTAACCCAACTCCAGTTGTAACTATTAACAACACATCTTCTGAGTAATGTTCACAAGCAAGCATTAGAAGTAATCATTAATTAATTACTAAAAAAGGCAGTTTTTTAACTGCCTTTTTTATATTCGGCATTATAAATAGCCAACAATGTTTCAAATCATTAGAAATCAATAAAAAGACATGACATTATTATTGACAGGATTATTGAATTCCCAACAAATCTACTCTATAAAATCATTTGGGAGAAATATCTATGTTAAACGAGTTTAGATACCATGCAATAAATAGAGAGCGAAAGCCTGTTCAAGGTATTGTATATGCCAAAAATAAAAAAGAAGCTCAAAAGTTAATCGATAAAAATGCAAAAAAATATAATTTATCGATTCAAAAAATTTACAAGAAACGTCTATTCCTATTCACAATAAAACTACCAAATGGTAAAAAGATCAAGGGAAGACAATTTGCCTTTGAGCAAAAAGAAGTTGATAATGCCTTACGCAAAATGGGGCATACTGATTTTAAAACAGAACCGGCAATAATAGATATTAGAATGAAACCTCCTTTTGCTTCTGTTCTAATGTTTATTAATCTAAGTACCTTCCTACTAAAAGAAAAAATGAGCTATGACAAAATATTGCGAATGCTTGCAGAAGATGAACCAAATCTCACTTTGCGTGAAGCTTTAAAAAAAATTGAGAGTGATCTGAAAAAAGGTAAAGAAGGAACTGAAGTTTTTTCACGTTATGAAGATGTTTTTGGGAAATTCCCGGCTTACATGCTTGGCTTAGCAACAAAATCAGGTAATATGGCAGAAGTTCATGAAGCAACTGCAAAATTCATGCAGCGTGACATGGAATATAAAAAGAGTCTTAAAAAAGCATTGCTCTCCCCTGCTATGACTGTTTTCTTTATGTTTGTTGCCGTTGGCTACTATATAGCTGTTATCTTCCCACAAACTGCCGGTATTTTCTCAGACTTCGGAATTGATCTTCCTCCTATGACTGCTGCCACCTTAAGATTAAGTGAATTTCTTGGCGAATCATGGTGGATTATCTTATTAATAACAATCACACCCATTGTGATATTAGGATCTTATTGGAATACGGAAAAGGGTAGAATTAAAAGAGATAAAATGCTTATTCACTTACCATTGATTGGGCATCTATTACATAAATCAAGTATCGAAATTTTTTTCAGAGTTTTTGCAGCAATTTATTCCGGCTCTGAAAACAATATTGATACACTTACAGCTTCTGCTGAAGCTTGCAGAAACGCATATATTGAGGATGGAGTGAAAAACGTAGCTATTCCATTAATGTTGAAAGAAGGCATGGGCTTGATTCCTGCATTAACAAAAGCGGATGTATTTAATCAAAGTACCATCAATCGTTTGAAATCCGGAACAGAAGCAGGTAATATCCTTTCTTCTGCAAAACAAATATCATCATTTTATGAACAAGAAACTACCTACAAAATGGAAGTACTAATTGAATCTGTTCAATCCATAATAGGAGCTTTTATAGCTATTGTTATAACCTTATTGACAATAGTTTCATCAGAGATAGCTTTGGTACAACCTGATACATCTACTATGTAAGAAAAGGAAGTTTTATGGCACAAGGAAGATCTAGATTTGGTCAATTATTACTGAAGAAAGGAATTATCACTCCAGATATCTTAGATAAAGCTCTTCAAATTCAAGAAGAAGAGACAGGACCAAATGCTCGAGAATTAGGGAAAATATTAGTTCATGATTTCAATATAAATCATGATGCTGTCTACGGTCTTTTAGCAGAGATGTATGCTTTTAGAACTATTGAATTAGATCCCCAAAAATTGGATGAATCTGAAATCGATAGAATGAAACAATTATTAAGTAAATTCCCGGAAGATTTCAGGAAAGAACTGGTTTATAAAAAATGTTTACCTTACCGAATTGCTTTTGGCCATAGAAATACGTTGATAATTTTAGCTGCCGATCCAACAATAAAACTACTTGAATCTATTCCTCATAAAACTGAATTCAAAAAATACGAAGTTGTCTATTGTAGGTTAAGCATATTAGAAGAATTAATAGAATTAGTTGCTCCACAGAAAAATGAATTTCTTGAGCTATTTGAAGAAGCTGATGAACAGATCGAAGAAACCAGCTCATCAGATAAAGATCTGGATGAATATGCTTTAGATGAGGAAATAAATAAAAGTCTCTTGGTAAACCTTTTTGAGGCTTGTTTAGTTGAAGCAGTTCGTAAAGGTGCAAGTGATATCCATATAATCCCATTCGAAAAATCTAACGTCGATTTTTATTTTAGGATTGATGGAAAACTAACAAAATGGTATAGACAAGAAAACACATCTCCGGAAGCTATTGCTGCTGTGGTGAAAGATAGAGCTGAAGGTGTCGATCGTTTCGAGCGTGCAACTGCTCAAGACGGTTTTGCCCAAAGAATGATAGATAATCATCTCATCCGTTTTCGTATTTCCATTATTCCCATTACATCTACAGAATTTACCCGAAACTTCGAAAGTATCGTAATTAGAACAATCGATGATAGAAATGTAATAACAGATTTAAAAAAATTGGGTTTTCAAGCAAAAGCAGAGGAAGACTTTTTCCGTTCAATAAATAAATCCAAAGGAATAGTGATGGTTACAGGTCCTACGGGTAGTGGTAAATCTACAACCTTAATGGCTGCACTTTATAATGTTATTGATCCTAGTAAATGTGTACTAACAGTTGAAGATCCGGTAGAGTATTCCATTCATGGTGCCCGTCAGCTAAAGATTAGCAACCGATTAACTTTTGAGCAGGCAATCAGAGCTATTTTGCGTCATGACCCTGATATTGTAATGGTTGGTGAGATTCGTGATAAAACCACAGCTGAAACTGCAGTAAAACTAGCCAACACCGGTCACCTTACCTTTTCCACACTACATACAAACGATGCTCCTAGTGCTATTTCTCGTCTTTACAAAATGGGCGTTGAACCGTTTTTGTTAGCATACACAATCAATATTATAGTTGCACAACGTCTTGTAAGAAAACTTTGTACTCACTGCAGAGAACCATTAGGCGAAGATAAGTATAAAGCAGCACTTAGATTGGGCTTAACTCAGGAAGATTTAGATTCGGGAAAAGTATATCAAGCAGGTCCCGGCTGTAAAAAATGTCATAACGGCTATAAAGGAAGAGTAAATATCTGTGAAGCCCTTTATTTTAGTCCTGAAGTAAGAAAGACTGTTGCAGAATCAGGCACGGAAATAGATGAAGACAAAATTCGTGAAGTTGCAGAAGGCCAAGGAATGCTCTCTCTTTTAGAATCCGGTTTAGATAGAATAAGAAACGGTTTAACTACGATCGAAGAGATCGAATACGCTACTTCGGAGGATTAAATGGGAACCGGACAAATGTTACTTGTAATGTTAGCAGTTATTCTATTTTCCACAATTCTGCTGACAATGTATTCGAATATACAAGATCAAGCAAGAGTAATAGAACGAGCTAGAACCATGCTACAAGGGCAAAAAATTGCAGATAAATATTTTCAGCAGATTGAAGCTGAACTAATTGGAAATGTTCATACTTTTTCAGAAATAAATAGCATCTATAGTAATTTTTCAGAAATTGTAACTGTTAATAATAGTGATTATCATGTTAGATGTGAAAGAGCTGAATATTGTAATAAAAATGGCAACACACCTGTAGCTTCAAATGATTATCAATTAATTGAATTTAGCATATGGGTTATTGATGCATATCAGGATTCAGTTGTAATTGGAACAAGCTCATCACCTTTGCAAAAAGTTTTTGCCGATATGGAGTTTTAAGATGAATGCACTTTTAGATACTTTGGGAGCTACTGTAATTGGTGCAATGTTTATGCTTACAATATTAAATTCATTATTTAATGTTCAAGCAATAAGCACAAATTTTCAAAGACAAATAAATCTTTTGGACCAAACTGAACGAGTAACAAATATTCTGGACACATATTATCTTTCTGCTGCGGGAAGAAGTTTATCTTCCAATAGCTCTATAATTACCAGAGCTAAAGAAGATAGATTTACATTCAGAGGTGAATTGGATGGAAATATACGTTTAATAGATATAAGAACAGGTGCAATCGATACACTAAGAAACGCTTATCCGCTTGCTGTTTATGTAGATGGCACAAAAGATTATGGACCATTTTGGGTATCGACGACAAATGATGATGCTTATGATGGAATAAGAATTACTTATTATGACAAAACAGGTAATACACTTTCTTATTCTAATCTGCAAAATCAATCTATTAGAAATCAAATAAGATCATTGAAATTTGAATTAGAATTAGTTTATGAAACTTACCGTGAAGACATGAGAGCAATGGACAATAAACATCAAATCACTTTTTGGAAGTATTTAACCAATTTGTACCTATAAAAAGGAGAAATTATGGGACGCTCATTATTACTTACTGTAATAACTATTACAGTAATTTTTGCCGGAATAGCTATTACTTTGCTGGAAAGATCACAAACTTTACCGGATAAATTAAATAGGAACCTAGATACCATTGCTTTAAAGAACACATCTGCTTTCGCATTAAATTATGCAATAAAACAATTAAATACTGATGCAGATTTACAAGATGATATCACAATTTTACCTGAATATCATACAATCACTTATTCAGATTTTTCTATTAAAGATGGTTGTATCGATACTTTGAAGTATGCTTATTTTAATTCAGACAAAGATTCTTTACAAATATTGGCTGTGGTAAGTAGAGATGTTGATGGTGAACAAATATATCGTACAGGTGAAGCCAGGATCGGAACATCTTCAAGTGAAGATCACCCTGACAAAGTTGGAGGTTGGCATTTCGATGAAACTTCCGGAGCTAATGCTTTAGAAACTACCAATAATTATAATGGAACTTTAGATAATTTTTCAAATCCAAATGATGCATGGGAATCCGGTAAGTGGGGGAATTCCATAAATCTTGATGGGTATAATGATTTGGTTAGCCTCCCTGATGATGTTGTTGATTCTTGGCATAATAAATTTACAGCTGCCACTTGGGTAAAACTTGATAACAGTTTTGTCGATTGGGGAACAATAATGTCAGAACAAAAAAATAATTCTAACAAAACAGTTGTTTGGGCTGTTACCAGTAGATTGGTAGATATCACATTCTTCGGATGGACATTATATTCTGAATTAAGATTTGAATTTACAATAAACACGAAAGGCTATCCAAATGTTTCTTCTGTTTCAATTAGAAGAACGGGAAATCAAATAGACATATATGACTGGCATTTCATTGTAGCTACCTATGATGGGACATATTCTAGGAATAGAGCAAAAATGACTTTATCAATTATTGATGAAAACCTAACAGTATCAAGAATAATTAAAAAAATACAATTTCACCCTGAATCCGGCAATATACCGAATAATGTTATTTCCGTGGGTGGTGTTGAAACAAATTCACCTTGGAGTGGACTTTTTGATGCATTCCGTTGTATTGATGGTAACATTGATGAAGTAAATTTCTTTAATAATGTCCTATCAGCTGATGATATAAACTCCTTATACTTACATAATGGTTTTGATAATGAAGCAATAATTTACTGGAGACAATAATGAAAAACTTGAATTTGACAGCATGGCTAAAAATAGAATCTTATAGCTTAATTACATTATTTTGCATAAGTATTCTTATTTCATTTGGAAAAACAAATCCATTTGAACTAATCTTTGCTACCGGATTAATCATTCTTAATATTACTTTGAATATAATATTCATTATAAATTCTAAGCGTCAAAAATCGTTTTATTATCTGAAGATTTTCTTAGATCTTTTCTCTGCTTTTATTATTGTTCAGTTAACAGGTGGAAATAGTAGTTCTTTCATTTGGGTACTTATATTTCCTTTGGTTTCAACAATTTTATCATTTGAAAAAAATATCCGTTTTATTCCGGCAATAATTTCTATCGTTGGATTATTTATTTATCTTATCCTTAAACCGATTTTAGCAAAAGAATCTATTGCTTATTCTGAATCAGATGTATTATTTTTCTTATCTTATTCAATATTTTTTTACTTTATAAATTGGTTGTTCTTGAATTCTGATAAAAACATTGAAAAAGAGAATATTTCACAAGAAGATTCAATTAAAAATAACCTTGCCGGTAAAAATGAAAAAACACCTGATAACATCGAAAAAGAAGATTCAGTTGTTCTGGATAAACATAAATTAGATGAGTATAAAGAAGTTGTAGAAGTAGCTGCTGATTTAGCTAATATCGATCATGACATCAACAACCCATTAACGATTATCTCATTAACAATTAGTAGAATACAACTAACTGCAAAAAAATATAATGACGATAAATTGGTAAAATATTCAAACCAAATGAGTGATGCACTATCTAAAATTAATAAGATATTATTGCGAGTAAAAAATATAAAAAATTTAGATTTAATAAAAGAACAAAGAAGGATTAATGATGAAGAAAAAAATTCTGATAGCTGACGATGAACAGATGATTAGAGAGCTTTGCGCTGATCTTCTTCAGGAACAGGGTTATGAAGTAACCGAAGCAGTTGATGGATTAGATGCTTTAGCTGTAATGGAACAAGATATATTTGACATTTATATAATTGATATGGCTATGCCCCGCTTAAGCGGTTTGGATCTACTAAAAGAAATAAAGCAAAAAGATCCTTTAGCTGTGGTGGTGATTCTAACCGGTTTCTCAAGCGTTGATGGTGCCGTGGAAGCGGTTCAAGCCGGAGCATTCCAATATCTATCCAAACCCTTAAATAGTGAACAATTCTTTAAAGTTATTAAAGATGCATTAAACTTTTCCGAGAATTTAAATGGTTCATTACAAACAGCATTTGCACCTGCCAACAACCGTATCTTAAAAGGTGAACCGATATTATTACATGGATTCAATATCGATGACAAACATGAATTTTTAGCACTTGGAAGAATCAGAAAATATGAAGCAGGTGATAATATTCCACTTAACGATAAAAATCTTGGTGAGATTGTTCTAATCGAGCGCGGTGAAGCTTCTGTTTGGTTTAATGGAAAGATTATTGATTATCTGCAAAAATGGGATTTTTGGGGACAAGAAAGCATTGTGCTATCAGGAACAAATATTACTTCTTTAAAAGCTGAAACAGAGATTAAAGCGAGGCATTTTGACCGGAAAAATCTATTGGATTTTTTCTCATATAAGGGCGATAAAGCTCTCAAACGTTTCCTAATAAATTTAGCGAACAGCAATTTTTTCAGATGGAGAAAATCAATTCAAAGAATTGTGATGTTAAAACTCATCACGGATCGAGATTAATGCTTTTATAGAACGGATACATATATTTTTGCCAATTGTTTTTTTAATTATCAATTGGCATTTTTTCTATTATTATTTAGTCAAAAAACTCCCCAGCAATCCATATCTTCTTTAATTACAATAAATTATCTTATATTTTCAATATCGATAAAAGTAGTTATATACCTTGCTAATTGTTTATTTTATATACAGTTACCAGTAATAATTATTATCTTGACACATAATATTAAATATTACTATTTGGGAATGATATATTGTTTATCAATATATTTGTGTATTGTGAGAATATTTTACATAGAAAATATATTAAAAAAAAATAAATTATCAACCATGGGGTTTTGATGAAATTAAGTTTGAAAAATGACAAAAAGACTGCTTTTGGAATTTTCCAAGATGGTTTAAAGTTTCAGCTTGCTGAACTCGAATTATCTAGGGGTAAAATTCATATTAAGAATCTTGATGAGATCATTCTTAATTCACCTGTATTTCCCGAAATAAATAGTAATTTAAATAATTTCCCTTTATCTGAAAATGATGATTTAGATATTAATAATTTTGAAAATTTTTCTTCCTCAGATATTCAAAATGAAGCTGATGCAAGTAAAGAAGGCTATGTTGAATTAAGAAAATTCCTAGCTAAACATGATCTTTCATCCGGTATCATTTCTATGAATTGTGAAGATGAATTTGTAGAATATTTCCATTTTACTTCCGAGTTTGGCAAAAAGAACTTACTCAGCAAACTGAAAAAAGAACTTTTAACAAAAGAAGAGATAAAAGATAAAAATTACAATTTAGTTTATCAAAAAAATAAAGATAAATCCGGTTTAGCAATTGTCCATCGGGGTAATTTTGAACTTCTTAGAATATTAACCGAATTCAACCCGGTATTAAGCCCAAGAAAAAAATTCTTCTATTCATACATTCTTACAAATGAGATTAACTTATTAGGTGTTGTAAGAAATTGTTATCAAGTACCTGAAGATCAATATCTTACAATTGTTTACATTGGAGTAGAATATAAAGTTGGTATAGTAATTAGAAATAATCAATTTATTAAAACTTTTTCTATTATTGCTCCACCTGCTGATCCTGAAACTTATAGAAATACTATCTATTCAAAAATTATTCTCGAACAAGACAAATCTGATATTCCTATAACCCAAAATATCTTATTTGCCGGGAAATTCTCTTCTGATGCCGATATAAACTTTTTCAGAGAACAATTGGATTCCGGCAATATAATAGATCGTCTAACAATTTTTGATCTTTTCATAGAACAAGATTTTAATGATCTTTCACAGGAGACTAAGAAAGATTCTTCTCAAAAAGATCAATCTTTAGATGAATCAATCCAAAATGAACTCAATAGTCTCAATCTTGCTGATTATGGTTTGGAAGAAAACGATTATGGAGATGAGAACTCGGACAAAGAGGATTTTTATAATGATCAGCATAATGATTCTGAAAATCCTAATTCTTCAGATATAAATGAGACGAAATATTCTCTTGAAGATATTACGAATTTCATCATGCCAATTTCTTTAGCATGGCACAGCCTAATGCCTAAAAGAAAGTTTTTAGACCTGAATTTACTTCCCACTAAAATTATAGAAAATCAAAAATATTTCAAAATCAGCTGGCATGGATTTATTATCTTAATTCTAATTTTCCATTTTGCATTTTCCGGCACTATAAAAAACTTACAACTTAAACAGGATATTCTTAAATACCGCAAAATGAATTATCGAATTGAGAATGAACTTTCCAATAATAGAATTTTAGTTGATAAATTAAATAACCTCAAAAAAGAATTAAGCTTAATTGAATCTAACATGAACAAGATTACTAATATTGTTGGAAACCGCAATCAGTGGTCATATGTTCTAAAAATTTTCTCTGAAAATTTCCAACAAAATCCTATTTCTTGGATCACAAACCTCTCTGCTAACAATAGTGAAATACAGATAGAAGGATATACTACCGAGAAACGTAATATTGTAACCTTTGCCAACCTACTACCGGAAGGCAAAATTTCCAATATAACCAAAGCGACTATTTTGGATAGAAACCTTTGGGATTTTAGTTTATCTTACAGTTATCCGGATAAAAAACTAACTGATAAAATATTCACAAACGATATGCCTGTACCTGATGTAGCGGTAAGCGAACAAAATTTCCCTGTGAATAGGAAAGAACTTTATCAAGAAATCCTATCGATCTACTTACAAGGAAATTATAAAGAATCTATACGTAAATTTGAAAATTATATTAAGGAGTATCCAGATTATCCATTAACTTACAATGCTCATTATAATTTAGGTGAAAGCTATTACCTTGCAGGTAATTATGCTAAAGCTTTAGCTGAATTTAAGTACATATTATCTAAAGGCGGAAGCAAAGTTCCGGATGCTCTTCTTATGTCCGGAAATGTATTTTTGAAAACAAATCAAAAAGAAAAAGCTATAGCTGCTTATCGTGAATTGATCTCTCGTTTTCCAAAGCATAATCTTTCTAAGGTTGCTCGCTATAAATTATCTCAGGATAACCTTCAATAATGAAATACACCCTTAGAAACTCTTTAATTTTAGTCGTTGTTCTTCTTATTGTAATTGGAACATTTTATGTAAAAAATATTCCAATTAAGAAAGATTTGGAAAAACTAAAGCATTCATACCAAGAAAATTTAAAAATGTTGGAAAACCTTCAATCAGAAAATCCTAATATGGATGATGAATATCGTATAAAATATCTTTTGGAAGATTTACAAGAAAAGAAGCTAAAAACCGGTAAATATATACTAAAAAAAGAAGACCCGATTTTTTCTTATAATTATTTCTTAGATATTTGCGATAAATTTGGAGCTGACTTGGAGTTTGATTTCTTTATCTCAGCAAGATCTGATGATGCGAATAACTTCAATTCATACACTCTCTCCGGCGTTGCTAAAATCCAAGATGTTTACACTTTCTTGTATCATCTGGAAAGGCAATATTTGTTATATATTATAACAGGTGTGGAATTAAGAGAAGAATCTACAGAAGATCAAACTGTAAAATATGAAATAAAAATTGAAGCATATCAATCTGATATGGGAACTGTAGAAGATGAAACTCCTTGGCGTGAATTACCTCCTCGTAATCTTGATTATAATATTTTCATATCACGTATTCACGGACCAATCGATAGCCCTTATGAAGAGCAATTTTTAGATATCGAAACTGCTAAAGTGATTGGTTTATCTACAGACAAAGCTTTCCTATCTGACGAAACCGGTACAATTTATGTATTGATTCCCGGCGATAAAGTTGCTTACGGATATGTAGATAATATAAACACCGAAGAGCAATATGTTCAATTTAGAATCAATAAGATAGGTGTTGTCACAACCCACAAATTATACTTGAAAAAGGAATAATTATGAAAAAATTATTTAGTTTACTTATGCTTTGTTTTATGCTTTCATCCTTGTTAGCTCAGGTAGATGTCTCAGAAGAAACTCATTCAGAAAATGAGTTAATAACGCTAAGCAGAACAATCACTTTCCCCGAAGCGATGAAAGCTTTGGAAACATTCTCAGATTTTTATGAAAATAGAAAAATCATAAACACAAGCAACGCTTCAGATCCAATAGGTTTTCCCCTTCATAAAATATATTGGAGAGACGCTTTGGAATTACTTGTAAAATTAAACAATGTTACTTTGGAAGAACTGCCGGGCTCATATTTAATCAAAGATCCAATTATTGCAAAAAAGGTAGATGAAAACATTGTTACAGCTGATTCAAAACTTATTAAAATTAGTGGCATCTTATTCAAAGCAGACCGTTCTTTTACACGCTCTCTGGGAATAGATTGGAGTACTCTTGTTGGTGGAGAAGTTAATGCAAATATAAATTTTTCTACTAACGATAATATTACCTCTAATATGTTAAATATATTTGCGAATAAATCATTTTCTTCCGGAAGTACAACTATCGATATTCAAACACTGATAAAGGTTTTGGAATCAAACCAAAAAGGTAGTGTAATAGCCAGACCAAATATTTCTGTACTTTCAGGAAAGAAAGGTTTTATGCAAGTTGGGCAAAACTTCTCAATTAAAACTATTGATGAAGAAGGTAATACAACTGATGAATTTTTTGAAACAGGTATTATTTTAGAAGTCCAACCAAAAGTTATTTCTAATGGTGGCGAAGATATCATCTATCTGAATGTATCTTTTGAAAAAAGTACAGCTACTCCGGGTGAAATTTCTACTGTGATAAACAAAAGTGAATCTACTACAGAACTCTTGCTTTTTGATGGTGAAGAAGCAGTAATAGGTGGTTTGTATGACACTGACACGACAATAGAAAGAATGGGAATTCCCATCTTAAAAGATCTGCCTTGGTGGTTTTTGGGACTTCGTTATCTATTTGGCTACAACAGTGTAAAACAGCAACAAAACGAATTAATTGTTATCTTAAAAGCTGAACTTGTTACCCCTATTGCAGAAAGAATAGAACTACATAAAAAAACTTCGGAAAAAATCAAAAACCAAACAGAAGATTTTGAAAAAGTAAAAAAATTATTTGATAAACAGTAGGAAAAATCATGAAAAAAATAAGCATTCTAATATTTTTTGTAGTAATTATACTTCTTAGTTGTGATGATACTACATCTCCGATAATTCCTAATATTCCATATAATCTGAATATTGAAATTCTTGATCCAAGCCATATTAATTTAAGCTGGCAGATAAATAGTTCCGCAATCGGAGATACTATTCAATACACAGTTGCAAAAAAAATCGGTACAGAAGATTGGGATGAATATTACTTTTATTTATTAGAAGATAAAAACGTGATGGATTTGATTAATACAAACGACTCTTTAATCTATGCATACAAAGTGCGTGCTACAAATCTTAGTACAAACACAACCTATCCATTTTCCAATACTATTGCTTATTTTTCCGATCTTACAACACCATCGGATCTTAATTTGATTCAACCTACTCAAAATCAAATATTACTAACTTGGAAAGATCATTGTTTAGGTGAAGAAGGTTATATCATTGATAAAAAGATATCCGGTGGCTCTTGGATTTCACCTTATGCTAAACTTGCTGAGAATACGGATCATTTCTTAGATCAAGCTACTCCATTTGAAAATGTTGAATATAGAATTTATGCTTTTATGGGTTCATCCAATTCAAAATCTATTTCATCTGAGATTTTCACTTCCTTAGGTGCTCCATCAAATTTGGAACTATCAAAACCTGATTTTAATAAAATCCGCTTGGATTGGCTTGATAACAGTATGGGCGAAGACGGTTTTTATATCGATCGAAAATTAGGAAAATTACCTTGGGAACCACAATATGCTGCTGTGGATAGTAATATAAATTATTTTATTGATGATGTAGATTTTCCTGCTGCAACTTTACAATATAGAATATACGCTTATCAAAACGAATATACTTCTGCCTATAGCAATGTGGATACAATCAATATCCACTTAGATTTAATTGGAAGCTATCAAACAGACGGAAATGCACTTGATGTAAAAGTGAAAAATCTAATCGCTTATGTTGCGGATAATTATAATGGAATAGAAGTTGTAAACTGCTTCAATCCGGATGATCCGCAGCAAATTACAAATATTCCTATACCCGATAGAGCACTGGAAGCCAGCTTGGAAGATAACTTCCTTTATGTTGTTAGTAATAGTGGTGATTCTCCTGGTTTGCTTTCAAAAATTGATTTATCAAATTATCTAAATCCCCAATTTGTTGGATATGCGAATATTGATGGAATACCAAATTCAATTTCCACTTCCGGAGATCACGCTTATATAGCAGCTGGCAATAGTGGCTTGCTTGTAGCTTATATTACTCCTATGAATCCTGCTGTAGTAACAAATGTAAGCACTGGTGGAATTGCCAGAAAAGCTACAGTTGATGGGCTTTATGCTTATGTAACAAATGGGCTGGATGGTTTTTCTATTTTTGATATCTCTTCTCCTTCCGATCCTGAATTGATCTCTTCTTTCCCATCTACCGGACTTGCTAATAATATCGCAGTAGAAAATGGCATTGCTTGCATTACTAATGGAGAAAACGGAGCTGATATTTTTGATATAAACGATCCTAATAATCCTATATTTATTACAAATTTCCCCGCTGAAGGATTTATA
>JAMOPB010000078.1 GCA_027064945.1 Candidatus Cloacimonadota bacterium | reverse complement strand
TTGCATATTTGATTTGGAATTTTGTTATTAGCAAAATTGGATTAAAGATCACTTCAAATATGGTTTTATTCAGTCCAATTGTATCTATCGCAGTTGGCATTATTTGGCTAAATGAACCTTTCACAGGAAATCTAATTATTTCCACAATAACTATTATTATAGGTGCTTTTCTTACTTCTCATTCACAGGCAGGAGAAGAATTTTGATAAATAATCAGCCTAACCGATACTTTAGGTTAATCACTATTTTACAAATATTTATCAATGGTTTGTTTAAAAGATAAATCTATTGACAGCATCACTTACACAAAAAATTATGTGCCACAGACGTAAGACTATCGAATGCTCGAGGATATCACTTTTTATCTGATAACCTTTCAAACCTTTACATGATAGCATCTTACGTAAATCTTAATATTTTGTTGCGCTTAGTAATAAATTAAAAGAATTTAAAAAATTAAATATAGGAGATAGAGATGAAAAAAGGAATCCACCCTAACTATGAGAAAGTGACTGTAACATGTTCTTGTGGAAACGTAATCGAAACAAGATCTACAAAACCTGGCTTACAAGCACAAATCTGCTCAAAATGTCATCCTTTCTACACAGGAAAACAAAGACAGATCGCCAAAGAAGGTCGTATTGAAAAGTTTAAGCAAAAATACAAAAATTTGCAAAAAGAAAACGAAAAATAGAAATTTTTTCATTCTAGCACCATTACTATATCTTTTTATAGGATGGTGCTCTTTTTTTATGGAGAATTAAATGAGTAAAAAAGAGATACAAGTAGGTGGCCAAGCAGTTATTGAAGGCGTGATGATGCGAGGTCCGAAATACTTAGCTACAGCAATTCGTCGAAAAGACAAGTCAATAGAAATTAGAAAAGAGCATTTTGAATCAATCACATCAAAGAATAAATTTTTAGGATTTCCTTTTGTTCGAGGTTCTGTTTCATTAATTGAGATGATGATTATCGGATTTAAAACCCTGAATTTCTCTGCTAATCGTGCAGAAATCGATTGGTCAGAAGAAGAAAAAGAGAAATCTAAAAAACAGAAAGAGAAATCTAAATTCCGTCAAAAAACTGAAGAAGTTATTAGCTATATTTTTGCTTTTGGATTAGCATTTTTACTTTTTGCCTATCTTCCATATCAGATTGCTGAATGGCTAAATTTAGGAAAAGAAAATGTATATTTCAATCTTTTTGCCGGTGTGCTTAGGATTTTCTTCTTCGTTGTTTATGTTTGGATTATCAGCAAAATGAAAGATATCCATCGAATATTTGAATATCATGGTGCTGAACATAAAAGTGTGTATGCTTATGAGAATAATAGCAAATTAGATCCTGATTCTGTTCAAAAATTTTCTACCTTACATCCTCGTTGCGGAACCAGTTTTATATTTTTAGTATTACTAATTTCAATATTGATTTTTTCAATAGTAGATACTATATTTTCGCATTTCTGGGGACAACCTCAGATTTTTGTAAGATTAGGATATCATTTACTTCTTTTCCCATTAGTTTCAGGAATTTCTTATGAAGTTTTAAAATTTAGTGGTAAGAATATAAATCATCCTTTGGTAAAAATTTTCACAGCACCGGGCTTGGCATTGCAAAGAATAACTACTCAGCCACCTGATAATGAACAGATCGAAGTAGCAGTTGTGGCAATGAAATGTGCTTTGGAAATGGATATTAGCGAATATGAAAATGCAAAAATAATTGAGGAACTGTAATGAATATCCCACAAGAAAAAGTAAATAGTTTATACGATGAGTATAATAAATTAAAAGAAGAGATAATGGATCCTGCCAAAATGTCTGACCGCAGATATTATGGTAAGATAAGTAGAAGATACAAAGATTTGGAACAGACAATTCAATGCTTGGAATTAGTTACAAAATTACAATCTGAAATTTCAGAAAGCAAAGAAATGATAAAGATAGAATCAGATCCGGAAATGATCGAACTAGCTAAAGAAGATATTGCTGAAAACGAGAAAATATTGGAACAAGAAGAAGAACGCTTGCGTGAATTGCTTGCTCCTAAAGATCCTAACGATGAAAAAGATGCAATTGTGGAAATCAGAGCCGGAACCGGTGGTGAAGAAGCTGCCTTGTTCGTAGCTGATTTATATAGAATGTACACATACTTGGCAGATAAAAAAGGTTGGAAATTGAATGTTATTTCAGCAAATCCTACCGGAACAGGCGGGTTTAAAGAGATTATTTTCTCTCTCTCAGGTGCAAATGTTTATGGAACAATGCGTTTTGAAAGTGGCGTACATCGTGTTCAGCGTGTACCTGAAACTGAATCGCAAGGCCGTGTACATACTTCTGCAATTTCTGTAGCTATTATGCCGGAAGCTGAGGAAGTTGATGTGGAAATTAATCCTAATGATCTGAAAATAGACGTTTTCCGCTCTTCAGGCTGTGGTGGACAAAGTGTAAACACAACAGATTCAGCTGTTAGGATAACTCACCTTCCAACAGGTGTGGTTGTTACTTGCCAAGATGAAAAATCTCAATTAAAAAACAAAACAAAAGCATTAAAAGTATTGCGTAGTCGCCTTCTTGATCATGAAATTGCAAAACAAGAAGCTGAATTAGCCAAGCAAAGAAAAAGCCAAGTTGGAACCGGAGATCGTAGTGCAAAAATTCGTACTTACAATTTCCCACAATCTCGCGTTACTGACCATAGAATAAATTTGACTTCCTATAAGTTAGATGCAATTTTGGCTGGCGAATTAGATGAATTTATCACAGCTTTACGTACAGCCTTCAAAAACGAAAGAGTAAATAATTAAGAAAATTTAAGGAAAGAAAAATGTTATTAATCTCATTGGCGATAGTACTTTTCTTTGCATTATCAGCCTTCTTTTCCGGAATAGAAACCGGTTTAACTACAATCGATCGAATCAAGATTGAAAAAGATGCAGATAAGAATAATAAGATCAAAGGGATTCTTCATTTTTTGGATAATCCTGATAGACTTTTCGGTACAACTTTATTTGGTAACAATATCGCTTTGGTTATTCTTTCTACTACTTCCATTTTTTTGGTTCAACATTTTAATGAGATAACAGAAAAACCTATCGAAGAACATACGGCTACTTTGATTTTATCCGGTTTAGTTCTTATCCTGGGAGAAATTATTCCTAAAGCTCTTTTTAGAGATAATCCCAATAAACTGGTATTAAGGTTTTTCCCATTACTAAATTTCTTTAGCATTTTACTTAAACCATTTATCAAATTTGTAGAATTCCTAAATAAATTATTGGCAAAGACATTTAATTTATCTGCAGATGGAACATATCATAGAATCAGTCGTGATGATCTTTCCTATCTTATTAGCGAAAAGCCGATAGATATGCATGAAAAGCAGAGAGAAATGATTGAAGATGCTTTGGAATTAGGTGATTTGAAAGCTGAAAACGTAATGGTTCACAGAACTGAAGTTGTAGCAGTAAATGAAAATGCCAGACAAGATGAGATTATTCAAACGGCAAGAAAAGCAGGATACACTCGTTTCCCTGTTTTCAGAGAAGATTTGGATGATATTGTAGGCGTTTTGATTATCTACGATTTACTAAAAGCACAAAAAGATGACCTTGCCAAAGATATTATGCGCAAACCTTTTATTGTTCCTGAAACAATGAACGTAAATACTCTTTTAAATGAAATGCAAGCTAATAAAACCAGTATGGCTATTGTAATTGATTCTTTTGGTGGAACAGCCGGAATAATATCTATTGAAGATATCTTGGAAGAAATTGTTGGCGAAATCGAAGATGAATATGATGCAAATGAAAGTAATGCCGAAGTGAAAAAAATTGATGACAATACATTTCTTGTTGAAGGCTATGCTGAAATAGATTTTCTTAATGATGAGTACAATATGAATTTGCCTGAAGGTGATTATGAAACAGTTGCCGGAATGATTATTGATAAATTAGCCAGAATCCCTGCTACAAAATCTACTTTTGTGATTGGCGATTGGGAGATATTAGTTGTTCAAGCAACTAATAAGAAAATAATAAAACTAAAATTTACAAAAAAGATAATTGGCTGATCTTTATCTTATCAGCCAATTATCTGCTTTATTTAACCGCTATTACACGATAAAACATTTTTGAATTTGCCGGATTTTCACAACTCCAGCTAATTTTTTCTATATCATCAATTTCATTAAAAGTTCCTTCTGCTAAGTTCCAAATACCATCAATATTTTCTGAATATTGAATTTGATAGCTTTCAGCATTTTCTACTTTATTCCACACTAAATTGATAGAAGTTTCATCAACACTTATTTCAAGATTCATAGGAGTTTGTAAAAAACTCACATCTTCAATATCACTTATAGATCTTGGCTCAATTTTATAATTTCCATAATCATAATCCACAATTCCAACGATGTTATATAAATTTCCAATTTCATAAATTCCATTATATATTTTATCATCAATTCTTATTATTCCACTTCCATCATCAAAGCCCCATTCATTATAGGAATATGCTTCGATACATTCCGCATCGGATATCTTTACAAGCACGCCTTCATACATCTCGTTAGCGGCATCATTTGTGCTTAATTCAACTGCTTCCGGTAATTCATTTTCCACAGATAACACCAAATATTGACTAATCGATTTGATTTCGGTTTTCTCATAATATTCATCCACAGTTCCACGTAGATAGAGTTCATCACCAATGGTTGGAGTGTTTGTGTCGTAGATCATTATTCCATTCCAAGCACCCATACCATCTTGAAGAAAATATCCATTTGAAAAAACCGCAGTAACAATTCCACAAGTTGCAACTTGCAAATCATCATAAGGTGAAGTATCAGTTTCACCTTGTATTTGGTTTATCGTATAATAATCATCTTCAGCTTGAACTATATAGTAATTTACTTCAGAAAGAGTTTCCGAACTATCATCATCTATCGCCAATATTCGGAAAAATACGGAAACACCAATCTCCTGAGCCGGAATATCTGGTTCGGTAATGTATTTATCTTCCGAAAAAATCATATTGATACTATTTTCCAATGAATCTTCTGATAATCCCCATTTACAAATCGTAGTCTGCAATGTTCCGTCAGAATCTGTAATTATCGCTTCTATACTTACAGAATCAAACATTGTAGGATTTTCAGGAAAATGTGAGATTTCGGTGATCACAGGTGGATTGTTTATATCAACTTGTGTATGAGTTCCTAAATATTGGAAAACATCAGAAGCATACGAAAGCCATTCGCCATTTGATCTAGGATCCTGTTCTCCTGCTTTTGGAACAGATACAGTATCTCGCCTTACATAAGTTACGTTTTTCCCAAAATCCACATCTCCTGAGATTCCAATCCGATCAATTTCAACGTTATTTTTTAAAAGCCTTATTTGATCATCACCATTAAAATTTATCACACTGTTATTAGTTTCATCCGCTACATCTAAAATAGCTTGATCAGCTCCTGAATTTGCTAAAACAAAAACTTCATTATCTGCTAGAACTCCTGAAAAATCGTAATGACTACTCCAAGAATTATTACCATTGGAATCTTTTTCCAAACTATAAGCGGATAAATTTATCTCACTCCCGCTTCCATTAAAAATTTCAATAGCTTTATTATAACTTGAACCTTCTATGTATTCAGATATAAACAACTTCGCCACAATTTCAGAATTGGAATTATAAGAAAATTCCGCACAAACCGGTAGATGGTCGGAAGCATAATATAAAGCATCTGCAATTTCAGAAGAGACAGCAGAATTATATCCGTCATTGATTGACTGATTGTAATGGTTGCCATCATTCCCAAAAGCTTCAAATGACGCATTTACATATTCTATATTACTCCCGTCATTGAAATTAGGAGAGGAAAACATAAAATCAAACTTATCATCCAAACCGCCTGTAGAACCACCTCCAAATGATTCAACTCTAGTTGATTGAGTATGCACCAAAGAATAGTAAGAACTATTATGCCAATTCCCTACAGAATTACAAAGATCTTCTGCAATTATTGGAGTTTCATTTGTCAAATTCTGATATGCAGACTCACTGCTGGAATAAAAATTCATATCTCCTACAATGATATATTCCGTATTCTCCGGTAAAGATTCTATTTCTGCTCTTAACTGTAATATTTCTTGCAATCTGGCTTCTTCGTTTTCACCACCTGAAGAAGCTTTCAAATGGCAACTATAGATAATCAATTCATTTTCAGCAATGGATAAAGTATATTTCCCAATATCACGTAATGCTGTAGAAACAGTAGATTGTGATAATAATGAAATATTATTATTTTTATAATACAACATATTGTCTGTATCAAATCCATTATGGAAATCCACTGCTGAGTATTCATCATTTATTTCATTGAATGCATTTAATAAAATATTTGCTCCGGCTTGATCTATTATCTCTTGCATTACAATAATATCAGGATCGTATTCAGATATTATTTGTTTGAAATAATCTGCCCTCGTGCTACTTGAATAATCAAAATTCAGTGCATTGTAACTCATTATTTTAAAATTCATTTCAGCAAATAATAATGAGTTTCCAACAAGTAAAAAAATAAATAGTAATTTTATAATTTTCATAAATTTTCCTTAATATAAAAATACAGATAGGGCAGAAAATAACTGCCCTGTCTGTATTTATCTTCGTATGACCGTTTCTTTAGTTAACAGCAATCACTCGATAGAACTTCTTGCTACTTGTTTCAGGATTACTCCAAGAAGTTCCTGCTATTCCTTCTGCAGCAACTGTATATTCACCGTCAGGTGTATCACAAACCATTATTTTATAGCTCACAGCGCCGGTTACAGCATCCCAAGTTATATTCACATTTGTTCCATCATGAGAAATTTGAATATTTGTTGGAGCGTCCGGAGTAGTTACACCGCTACCATTGGTTGCTCCCGGAGATCTTTGTTCAAGAATATCCCAATCCGAATTAGCATAATTCACTCCACCTTGACCATCTGTAAGTCTTCCGGTAGATGACGTAGAACTATTTGGCACAATAATTTCCGGTAAATTAAGTACACCTTCCAAGCCTGTATCAGCAGCTGATCCATAAATTACGGCATCAATTTGATCATCTCCTGAAACCAATGCAATTGCATCTGTTCCATTTTGGAAGGAAGTCCAAGTAGCATTCTGATCCGGAGTATATCCATATAAATCAGTTACATCCCTTTCCGCTAAAACATAAAAACCATTTGCAGGAATTGTACCTGTCAAATCTGTTGATTGGTATTCAACATCGCCATTACCATTATAAAAAACTAATGAGTAATTTGTAGCAGCTAAATCAATTGCAGAATCAGTGGTATTATACAATTCAACATATTCATAAGAAGAGGTATTAGTATCAAACTCATTAATCAGGATATTACCGGGAGTTTGAGGAGCTGTGTAACTAAAGTTTATGTTTCCATCTACAATAGCATTTCCGGATAAATCTTCCACATTATTTATTACCAAAGTATATTCTTGTTCTGCCATTTCAGAAACTATTAAAGTTACTTTTGTAGCCTCTTCAGTATCTAAAACTGCACCACTAACAGTTAATCCTGCAATTACATAATTTGTAGAAACTTCTGCTGTAGCTTGGCTTACATTTTCGCTAAAGATTACTTCAACAGTTGTATTACTTGTTGCTGTTGCAGAAACCAAAGAAGGTGCATTTGTATCTGCTGCAGTTTCAATTATATCACTATCATCTCTAGCAGCAATTTTGAAATTACTATAATCATAATTTACAACTCCTGTAACTTCATAAGAATAATCAATTGTCGGAACTAAAGTAATTTCTCCAATTTCATCAATTCTTACAGAGCCTGTTCCATCATCAATACTCCATTCACCATAACCTAAATCATCATTATCACAAATACCTGTAGTGTGAACAAGAACACCTTCATAATCTTCTGCCGATACTTCAAAAGTAGTAAGTGTTACAGCTGGCGGTAAAGCATTTTCAGATGAGTTAATTGTTACACTATTAGGTGTAATAATTGTTTTATCGTAATTTTCAGAAACTATTCCTTCAATAGTAACATCATCTCCTAAAGCAACGGTTTCATTGGAAGATATCCAAATACCATTAAAAGCACCTGTACCATTCTGAATTGTAAATTGATTAGCAAAGGTTGCAGTTACAATGCCTGTTGTAAGAACCATTTCACCGGCATGATCCTCTGTTTGAATTTGGTATATTGTATATTCTGTAGCTGAAGGAACTGTAGAATTTGCTGCACCCGGAGTACCTTGAACCGGATCTGATTGATATGTTAACTGCCAGTTTGTATCCTCATCTGCAACTACAGCCGGATCAATTCTTTCATAAACGTTAGAATTCCAGCTAACTGTTGAAGATGTAGATTCTAAAACTGTTCCGTTTGACATTACAAGTGAGAAATAATAGTTGTTACTTATATAAACACCAGTTCCGGTCGTGGATTGTGCAACCGGAACAATAGCTTCATCTACATATGTTCCATAATCTAATAAGAAATTAGCTCTTTCGCGAGTAGCAATAATATAACCGTTAGCAGCAATTGTAGTTCCCTCAGGAAATACGAAGCTGGAAGTTGCTCGACTGGCATCAATACTATTCACAGTCCAACCGCTAATATCAATTTCAGTATCTGTTGCATTGTACAATTCAATATAGCTGGATTGATAAGTATGTGGCATATCATAAGGTTCACCAATCTCATTGATAATTACGTCGCCTGTAACAGGTAAATCTACATACTCAAAAGTTGTTGAACCGTTTACAATAGCATTTCCGGATAAATCTTCCACATTATTTACTATCAAAGTATATTCTTGTTCTGCCATTTCAGAGACTGTTAGAATTACTTGAGTTGCATCAGCAACATTTTTTACAGCAGCAGTAATTGTTAAGCCATCAATAGAATAATTAGAAACAGTTTCAGCACTTGTTTGTTCTACCTCTTCATTAAAACTAACTGCCAAAGAAGTAGAAGTAAGAACAGCAACAGAAACAAGTTCCGGAGCAATATTGTCTCCTAATTCTTCAATATCGGCAGCATATCTCGGTTCAATATTAAAGTTCCCATAAGAATAACCCAAAACGCCTGTCACATCATATAAAGTTCCTAATGTAGGGGAATATGCATATCCAATATCATTTACTCTACATGCACCACTACCGTCATTTAATTCCCAAACCCCATAACCAAGATCTTCATTTGAACACTGAGCATTTGTAACTGAAACAAGCATACCTTCATATTGTTCATCAGCTATTTCATTAGTAGTTAATACTATTGAATTCGGAAGCCTATTATTTGATGAAGATATTGTAACACTCGCATCTACAATTATTGTATTGCCTGTATCTCCGTAGGAATAATCTTCACTCACAGTACCAAGAACAGATACATTATCACCTTGAGCAACAGTATCTGATGTTATAACCCAAATTCCACTCCATGATGTTACTCCGTCTTGTATAACAATATAATCATCAAAAACAGCAGTAACCATGCCGGAAGTTATAACATTCTCCCCAACATGTGGCGATGTACTTTGTTGTCCTTGAATTTGATATATTGTATATTCTGTGGGAATAGTGTATGTATGAATAGCAGAGGTTGAAGTTTCAGAATCATCATCTTCTGCTATAATTTTATAATAAACAGTTGTTCCTGCAACTTGAGCCGGAATAGCTGTATCTGAAACATAAGTTGAGTTGGTATCTAATGACATGTTTATATCTGTAAAATTGGTTTCATCAATACTCCAAGACAATGTAACAGTTGTTACTGTTCCATCAGAATCTGTAACATCTGCCGAAACAGTTACAGTATCTGTTGCTAATGGTGCATTCGGATCAATTACGATATTTGTGATAAAAGGTAATGCATTTCCTCCCGTATCTGCTCCAATCCATTCACCCGGATCAAAATCTGATGGAGCGTTTTGAGGATCATTAGTAGTTCCAGCTGCCCCAGTATCATTCCAAATATTCCACTCAGAAAAATTATAGGTTGTGCTACCTGCTACAATACCAATCTTTCTTTCAGCACGTCCATCTTCAAACTCATGATTAGTACCACTACCATCTTCACCCGGAACTCCAAACATATCTACAATTGTTGAAGAGGCATCTAATAATGCTATTTGCTCATCTCCATTACTGTCTGCAGGACCACCACCACCCATATTTTGGTCAGCATCAAAACCATAAGTAGAATTAAAAGTAGATTGATTTGCACTAATTATATAAAAACCTCCCGGTGCGATCGTTCCGGTCAGGTTTACCGGACTTTGTGGACTTGTATTTCCATTTGTCCATCTTTGAAGAGCCCAACCATCACTTAAATCAACTTCAGCATCGCCATTGTTATATAGTTCCACAAAACGAGCCCCAGCTGCATTATTGGGATCTGCTAATTCAGTAATAAAAACATCTGCCCACAAACCTGCCACTAATCCCATCAAAACTAACAACAAAATAATCATCTTTTTCATAATTTTCTCCTTTATTTTTTAAATTTCCCACATCATAATCTTTTTACTTGAAAATAAAATATCAGGTTATTGAAAATTCTATTTATCTTATTAATTGTCAAGCTGATAGTTAATTTTCTTGTCAGTATTTTTTTTTATCCGCACACTTTCCCCTTTACAATAACTTTATACAAATATTTCTTATGTTTATGAAAAAGAATAAAACAAATTACGAACTAATTGATTGCGGAAATTTAGAAAAATTAGAAAAGATCGGTGATTATCTGATTAGACGTCCCTCGCCTCAAGCAATTTGGAAGCAAAAAATCGATGAACACATCTGGAAAGACCATCATGCACGTTATGATGAAATCAATAATGAATGGATAATTAATGATAGTATTGAACTGCCTGATTTTGAATTTAACGATTTGAAATTTAAACTTAAGCACTCACCCAATCGTCAAATAGGAATATTTCCCGAACAGATAGAAAATTGGCTTTGGCTTAACCGATTTTTAAATAATTCTAAGCGGGATCTTAATATCTTAAATGGTTTTGCTTACACTGGCATAGCCTCTGTAGTTGCTGCCGGCACAGCTAACCATATTCATCAAATCACTCATTTAGACGCTGCTGCCGCAAGTGTGAAATGGGCAAAAGAAAATCACCAAAAAAATTTCTCCTCTAATAATATACGCTGGATAGTTGATGATATTCTTATGTTTTGCAAAAGAGAGTTAAAGCGCGGCAATAAATATGATGGAATTATCTTAGATCCACCTGCTTTTGGCAGAGCAAAAAAGAATACATGGAAAATAAAGCGTGATTTACCAATTTTATTGGATTACGTAAATAAACTTCTAAGTGATGACCCACAATTTATAATTCTTAGCTCACATGATAAGGATTTCCCATCGGAAATTATGGCTAAATTAATCTTCGAACATTGCAATCTTCCAAAGGGGAAAATAAAAAAATATCCCTTAAATATTCCTTCCGATCAAGGCAATTCTCTCCCTGCGGGTGAATGTGTCCGGTGGACAAAATCATAGAAATAAATAAAGTTAGATAAATTAAATAAAATGTTTGACGTATATTATAGCAAGAATACTCCGACATCCAAATTTATCAAACAGGAGATAATATGGAAGATATCAAAAAGATTTCAGACCTTTTAGATGAAAATTATATCATCCAATTAAAAGCAGATAATAAAAAAGATGCTTTGGATGAACTAATTAAGGTTATTTGTAAAAATGAGCTAATCACTAATCCTAAAAAATTTGAAAAAGAGATTTTCAAACGCGAAAAATTAATGAGTACCGGCATAGGATTAGAGGTAGCAGTCCCACATGTTAGACACAAAAGTATCAAAGATTTTGTAATGGCTATTGGTATCAAAAAAGAAGGTATTGAATTTGATTCAATCGATAATAAACCTGTAAAACTTATATTTATGATAGGAGCTTCAGATACACAAGACAAAGAATATATAAAACTACTTTCTCGGTTAGTGTTAAGATTAAAGAAACCCGATTTCAAAGAGAATTTATTGGCTGCTAATAGTCCAAAAGAAATTTACGAAATAATAAAAAGTACAAAATAATATGGAAAACGAATTTTTATTACTCTTCTTAGGAGGAACAATTTTGTTGGCTATTTTGCTTGCGCAAGGTGCCACTTTATTGAAATCCCCTTTAATTGTCGGATACATAATTGCCGGCGCAATTATCGGACCGGCAATACTAAATCTTGTATCAGAATCTCAAGTTGTATCGATGGGAATAATCAATACAGTTACACTTTCTTTTTTAGGATTTGGTATTGGTGGTGAATTACGCTGGACTGAGTTGAAAAAATTGGGAAAATCAATTGTATTAATTGTTTTATTTGAAGCAACAATGACCTTTATTTTGGTGGGAATCGCAACCGGATTGGTTTTAAAAAGTGTTCCCATGGGGCTTATTTATGGAGCATTAGCTTCAGCCACAGCTCCTGCCGGTACCGTTGATGTGATACGCCAATACAAAGCTAAAGGAAATCTTACCACTACACTTTATGCAGTTATGGGATTAGACGATATTTATGCTTTATTGATTTATACAATTTCTATCCCATTAGCAATAATTTTATTAGGTGGTTCTACAGATATTCCTATGTCAATAGCTCTTTTACATGCCGGCGGAGAAGTGCTTATCTCTGTAGTTTCAGGAGTTATTATTGGATTTATCTTAGTAACAATTGCCCAAAAAATACATGATAAAACAACAATGTTACTACTAACTTTGGGAATAATTCTATCATCTTGCGGATTAGCAAGATATTTAGAAGTTTCACCAATTTTGATGAGTATGGCTATAGGAATTGTCGCTGTGAATAAAAATGCTCATGTTGCCAGAAAGATATTTTCTTCTTTAGGTGACTGGTCTCCTCCAATTTACGTTTGGTTTTTCGTTCTCATAGGAACACGATTAGATTTTAACCTAATCTATAATTATGCTTTATTAGTTGGATTGTATATTCTCAGCAGGTCTTTGGGAAAATGGCTTGGAGCATTCTTAGGCGCAAAACTTTCCAAAGCACCAACAAGTACTGTAAAATATTTAGGATTTACTCTATTATCTCAAGCCGGAGTAGCAATTGGTTTGGCTTTAGCAGCTGCTGCATCATTAGAAAAGATGAATCTTCATTCTCAAGCAAAGCAGATAATGGGAGTTATGACTGCTACTACTTTTATCATTATGTTAGTTGGACCGATTTTAGCAAAGATGGCTTTAGTTAAGGCTGGAGAAACAAATAGCTAGTTTCCATTTATAGGAGAAAATTATGTACATGATATTACAATTAAATCAGGAAAGATATTTGGATGATGTAATTATGGCTCTTACTGAAGCCGGAATTGAAGATACAATCGTTTTAAATGGAGAAACATCCGGTCATAAATTAATTTTTGATAATCCGCTTTTTGCCGGTTTCAGAAAATCTATGAGCTCAGATAAAGGTTATGCAAATGTAATTATGGCAATTGCAGAAAAGGAACAAATAGATTTTATGTTAGAAGAGATGAAAAATGCAGGATTAAATATCTTAGATAACAAAATCGCTAGAATTGTTCTTTTACCCATAGAAGAACTTTACTGATACTTTAATAACATAGATTTGTTAAAAAAATGAAAAATATCTTTAGCCTGAGTTTTAAGTTGAGGTCGACTTATAACTTGGGCTTTTTTAATATGGTAAAAAAATAATAATTAAATCTATATTTATCTTGCCTAAAAAATTAGAGTTTTGTTTTTGAGTTGATCGTGAGAATATTTCTAAAATTAAATATAAAAATCGGAGGATACAATGAAATTAGTGGAATGCGTTCCAAATTTTAGCGAAGGTAGAGATCTAAAAATACTAGAAGCTATTGCTAATGAAATCAAATCTGTGAAAGGTGCTACTTTATTGGATATGGATCCGGGTGCAGATACAAACAGAACAGTTTTTACAATTGTCGGAGCTCCAGAACCAGTTGCTGAAGCTGCTTTTTTAGCTGTGAAAAAAGGCAGTGAACTTATTGATATGAGCAAACATAGTGGAGCACATCCGCGTATGGGCGCTTGTGATGTATGCCCGTTTATTCCTGTTGCAAATATGACAATGGATGAAGCGGTAGAACTTTCAAAACAAGTAGGAAAAAGAATCGGTGAAGAACTTGAAATCCCTGTTTATCTTTATGAAAATTCTGCTAGTAAACCCGAATGGAGAAACTTAGCTAATGTAAGAAAAGGTGAATATGAAGCGCTTCCACAAAAAATGGAAGATCCTGAATGGAAACCTGATTTTGGTCCTCAGAAATTTAATGCAAAAAGTGGAGCAACTGCTGTTTCTGCTCGTGAATTTCTTATTGCATACAATATTAACCTTAATACTCGTGATAAGAAAAAAGCTCATGATATTGCTCTTACAATTCGTGAAGCAGGTCGCTATGCACGTGATGAAAAAGGTAAAATCAAAAAAGATGAAAATGGTAAAAAAATGCGCCAACCGGGTTTATTTACAAATTGTAAAGCTATTGGCTGGTATATCGATGAATACAATCGCGCTCAAATTAGTATGAACTTAACAAACTATAAAATTACTCCACCACATGTAGTTTTAGATAAAGTTCGTGAGCTCGCTTGGGAAAAAGGAATTCAAGTTACCGGTAGTGAATTAGTAGGATTACTTCCAAAAGCCGCAATCTTGGAAGCAGGAAAATATTATCTTAAGAAAATGGGAGAAAGTGCCGGTTTACCTGAAAAAATGATTATCGAAACTGCTGTCCAATCAATGGGCTTGGATGAACTTTCTCCATTTAATTTGAAAGATAAAATCATTGAATATGCAATTGCCGAAGAAGGCAAACTTGTTGATCTAACCTTGAACAGCTTCTGTGACGAACTTTCCACAGACACTCCAGCTCCCGGTGGTGGTAGTGTAGCAGCATTAAATTCTGCTATGAGTGGTGCTCTTGTTGCAATGGTAGCAAATCTTACCAATGGCAAAAAAGGATATGAAGATGTGTGGGAAGAAGCAAAAATTTTAGCTGAAGAAGGACAGAAAGTCAAAGAACGTTCGCTTGCAGCAATCGATGCTGACACTCAAGCTTTCAACGGATTACTTGATGCTATACGCCTTCCTAAGAAAACAGAAAAAGAGATTGCATTTAGAAATGAAGCTATTCAAGAAGCGACAAAAAATGCAATTTTAGTTCCTTTAGAAACATTGAAGATTGCTTCTGAAGCAGTAGTAATCTCGGAAAAAATAGGAAAAATCGGAAATCATAATGCTTTATCCGATGCTTGCGTTTCAGCTGTCAATGCAAACGCAGCAGCAAAAGCAGCTTTCCTGAATATTAAAACAAATATGAGCGATATCAAAGATAAAGATTGGATGCAAAAAATCATGAAAGAAGCTGAAGAACTTGCAGTTAAAACCAATGAATTAGCTTTATCAATCGAAACAAATATCAAAAACCGAATGTAATAATAGATATAATTTAGGCACCTGTAAAAGGTGCCTTTTTTTTATCAAACTAAAAACAATTTTCCCCCTAGAAAATTTCAGGCTAAGCTAATTGCCAAACCGGATAACCTTCTTACCTATTTCAAACCCAATTTGAAATTAAAATTCGTGCTAGGCTGCTCTGCTTCTGAATTTCTAAATTTCTTTATAACTCTTTTAAATAGTTTCTGAGATGGCTTTGTATAAGATAAATCTATCAAATATCTTCTAAAACCTTCCTTATCTAATTTATTCTTATATTGCATTAAAGATACCGGACGATTAGGCAAAATCACAGTTATTCCATTCACAGTTTCTTTATGAAAACTATCTGTTTTATCTGAAAATTCCACACCATCTCCCAAGCCTATTGGCATTCTAGAGAAAAAAAGTTCAGGATAAAAATAAACAGGCATTATTCCTTTGCGATCTTTCCCTCTTTGTAAGTTTGGAAATTCCGATTCTTGCGGATACGTATATAAGAATATTTTCTGTTCTTTCAGCATTTGAATAGCAGCATCATTCAGAATATAAACATTTTCATTGGCACTGATTTTGATGTCTTGCTTCTTAGGAAGCAACATAACCTGAGAAATATGGCTAATCATAAAGTTTCTGAATCCCGCTTGATACATTTTCTTACACATGTTTCTATAATAACCGACATCTTTTTCGGGAATAAATTTTGGTAACTCAAAAATCATTTTGTATAATTTCTTTTGGATAAATCCGGTTTTAGGATTAAAATCTTCCAATTCTTTTTTGCTTAAACGTAAAATCAAAAAATCAACATCAGGCAGATAAATTTTCATCATCCACTTAATTGAATCTACTCGCACAAAAATTTGTTCAATACTGTTTTGCTTTGAAGATCCCAATTTTTGCAAAATATTTTCTTTTTTCTTACGAGGCATTTTTTGTGAAATTTTCTTCCCATCTACACTAAATCTATTTTTAAATGAAAGTTCACCAAAGCCGATAAGAAATACTTTGTCACCTTTTTGGAAGTTATTCTCATGCTTGATTCTCACAAGATATTTATCACCTTTTTCTTCAATGCTGAAATTATCTTTCAATTTAAAAGCAGCACTATCTCTTCCGCTTTCCGGTAATACTCTAAGACGATTTCCCTTTCTGAGCTTCACATCAGAAATAAATTCCAATAATTCACTATTGGTATTAGAAAGATCTCCTATATGCTCACCAGTATATGGTTTTTCTGTGATAGCAGTTGTAACATTACCACTTAGAAAATAACCGGTTTTTTCTCTACCAAGATCTTGCAATTTGCTATTAGATTCTGCCTTGCCATCTAAAGCATCTCGATAGGCTTTGGCAGTGTTATACACATATTCGGCAGATTTCATCCTACCTTCAATTTTTAATGATGCTATACCTAATTTCACAAATTCATCAATTTGCGATAATTGCTGATTATCTTTCAGATTAAAGAGATATTTCTCATTTCCATCCACATTATACAAGCGCCTGCAAGGTTGTCTGCACAATCCTCTATTAGCACTCATTCCGCCTAAATAGCTACTAAATAAGCACTGTCCTGAAAAACTATAGCACAAAGCGCCATGAACAAAAACCTCTAAGTCGGCTGTTGTTCCGGAAGATATTAACTTTAATTCAGCTAAAGTAATTTCTCGAAATAAAATAACTCTATCAAAACCTAATTTACGCATATATTCCGCACCAAGCGAGTTATGCACCGACATTTGCGTACTGGCATGAATTTTCAGATTAGGGAAATATTTTTTTATCAAATAATATGTTCCCAAATCTTGGATAATTACAGCATCTATTTCTGTTTGAGAAAGCATGTATAATGTATCCAATAATTCAGGCAATTCCGAATTTTTGACCAAAGTATTCAATGTGATATGTACACGAACATTAGATTTTTTTGCTTCTTTAATTAATGATTGCAATTGATGCACTAAAAAATTTTTGGCACGACCTCGAGCATTAAAATTTTTCAAGCCTAAATAAACTGCATCTGCTCCGCCTTTTACAGCAGCATGAAATGCTTCAATATTTCCTGCCGGTAACAGCAGCTCGGGTAATTTATGATTTTTCATTTAATAATACCACAGCAGTAGCGCTAATGCCCGCTTCTGCTCCTGTAACTCCTAATCCTTCTTCTGTTGTTGCTTTCACAGAGATTGCACTAACATCGCAAAGCAAATCTTTCGCTAAATTTTCTCGCATTAGGTTGATATATTTTTTTAAATGTGGTTTTTGTGCACAGATTGTGCTATCTAAGTTTCCAATCTCATAACCGGCATCATGCATTTTTTGCGAACATTCTCTAAGCAAAATCCTACTATCGATATTTCTATATTTTGAATCAGTATCCGGGAATAATTTACCAATATCGCCCATGGCGAGAGCTCCCAAGATTGCATCA